>NZ_DBPA01000029.1:11349-68509 GCF_002300045.1 Streptococcus sp. UBA632
AGGTCATTGTGGACTATGATAAAATTCATTTGTTTGGTCTGATGGGAGAGGATCAATTTTTGCAAGCAGGGCACCAGCCAAGTACTTTTGTTTTGGATGGCATTCAGGCGGCTAGTGTCATCTGTTATGACATTCGGTTTCCAGAATGGATTCGGACGCTCATGTCTGGTGGTGCCAAAGTTCTGTTTGTGGTGGCTGAGTGGCCGACAGAACGCGTGGCGCAGTGGGAAATCTTATTGCGGGCGCGTGCGGTTGAAAATCAGGCCTTTGTTGTCGCTGTGAATCGGGTTGGCAAAGGAGATTTGGATAGCTTTTCAGGACACTCCTTGGTTATCAATCCTTTAGGAGAAGTGATTTTACAAGTGCCAGATAACCAAGAAGGTGTTTTTTCCACTTGTTTGGATTGGTCAGAAGTGGAAAAAGTACGCGGGCAAATACCTGTTTTTGCGGATCGAAAACCCCAGTTGTATCATTAAGGAGGCGTGCAGATGTTTTCACAATCACAGATTTTACAAGATTTACCCAAACAATTTTTCGTCAATTTGGTGGCCAAGGTAAATGCCAAGCAGGCTGAAAGGTATGATGTTATCAATCTCGGACAAGGCAATCCTGACCAGCCGACCTATGATTTCATTGTAGATGCCTTGATTGCTTCGGCTAAAAATCCAGTGTCGCATAAATATTCATCTTTTCGTGGGAATGCTCATTTTAAAGAGGCAGTGAGTCAATTTTATCGGTAACATTATCAGGTTGATCTTAATAGCGAAAAGGAGATTTGCGTGCTTGGTGGTGCTAAAATCGGTTTGGTGGAATTTCCTTTGGCTTTGATGAATCCTGGGGATTTGTTGCTACTGCCTGACCCTGGCTACCCTGATTACCTGTCTAGTGTGGCCTTGGCGCAGATTGATTATGCGACATTTCCATTGACCAAAGCCAATCACTTTTTGCCTGATTTAACAGCTATTCCTGAGGACGTAGCAAAACGGGCTAAGTTTATTTATGTCAATTACCCCAATAATCCGACGGGTGCGGTGGCAACTGCAGCCTTTTACGAAGAATTGGTGGCTTGGGCTAAAGCCTACGATGTCGGTGTTATCAGCGATTTTGCTTACGGTGCCTTGGGAGCAGAAGGTTATGAAAACCCAAACTTTCTTTCCACACCTGGAGCTAAGGACGTCGGCATTGAACTATACACTTTCTCCAAAACCTTTAATATGGCAGGCTGGAGGCTTGCTTTTGCGGCTGGCAATGCTCAGTTGATTGAGGCGCTTAACTTGTTGCAAGACCACTTGTTTGTGAGCGTCTTTCCAGCGATTCAAGATGCAGGTGCGGTGGCACTTTTGGATGAACGGTCGAAAGATGCCGTTGCAGACTTAAATAAGACTTACGATGAACGACGTCGTGCCTTTGTTCAAGCCGCTGAGAAGATTGGTTGGCACGCTTTTGATTCCAAAGGGTCATTCTATGCTTGGATGCCTGTGCCAGAAGGTTATGACAGTGAGCAGTTTGCTGACTTGCTTTTAAATGAAGCCCACGTGGCTGTCGCACCAGGAAAAGCCTTTGGGAAACAAGGTGACAGCTATGTCAGAATCGGTTTATTGGTTGATCCCGAACGTTTGGTCGAAGCTGTTGAGCGCATCGGCAAATTACATCTGTTTGAAAAGACGAATTCCCATTTGTAACGATACAAAGGGAATCAGATTATTTCCCTCGTTAATAAGCAGTTGATTTTATAATCAACTGCTTATTATTTTTATTCAAAAAAACACTTGACTTATGAATAAATATGCTATAAAATAGACACATATTTATTCAAGGAGTGTATATTATGAAAGTGTCGATTGTTGGTATCACTGGATACAGTGGTTTTGAATTGGTTAAAATATTGAATAATCATAAAAAAGTGACAATTGCTTCGATTCATGCCACCAAGGATATTAGCCGACGCTTGTCAGATATCTATCCTTACCTTTCTGGGATTTGTGATTTGGTGATTGAAGCCTTTGACGCGAAAGCTATCATGGCAGTTTCTGACTTGGTTTTCTTTGCGACTCCAAGCGGCATCGCTAGTCAATTGGCAGCTCCTTTTGTAGCAGCTGATTTTCCAGTGATTGATTTGTCTGGCGACCATCGTCTGCCTGCAGATGTTTATGAAAAATGGTATCACAAAACCCCAGTAAGCGATGCTGTTTTGAGTCAATTTACCTACGCTTTGACAGAGTGGACAGACCTTAAGGGGAAACGTTTTGTTTCAAATCCTGGTTGCTATGCAACGGCAACAGAACTGGCCTTGCTTCCCTTGTTAAAGGCAGATGTGATTGAGGAAGATGCGATTATTGTTGATGCTAAAAGTGGTTTGACAGGTGCTGGGAAGGCCTTGTCTGAAGCCAGCCATTTCGTCAATGTGCATGATAATTATGTAACTTACAAGCTAAATCACCACCAGCATATTCCTGAAATTGTGCAAATGCTGCAAGAGGTCAACCCTAAGGTGCCGTATATACAATTTTCAACCTCGCTCTTGCCTGTTAATCGTGGAATTATGGCGACGTCTTATGTGAAGTTGAAAAAACCGTTGAGCAAAGCGGCATTAGATGCCATCTATCAAGCGGCTTACGAGGACAAACCTTTCGTGCGTGTGCAAGAGGATTTACCAGAATTGCATAATGTGATTGGGTCTAATTTTACGGATATTGGTTTTCTCTACAATGAGGTGACAAATGTCTTAACGGTGGTGTCTGTGATTGACAATCTGATGAAAGGGGCGGCTGGTCAGGCAGTGCAAAATCTCAATGCCATGATGGGTTGGGATGAAACCGAAGGCTTATTGGTGTCGCCAAGTTATTTATGATAGAAAGAAAGGGTTAGGAGCTTTAAAAAGGAAGCTTTGTGCTTGTGGTTAAAGCTTTAGGTGATTAGGATGAAAGTGATTGAAGGCAATATTGCAAGCCCGCTTGGTTTTTCGGCAGATGGCTTGCACGCAGGGTTTAAGAAAAGAAAAATGGATTTTGGGTGGATTGTGTCAGAAGTCCCAGCCAGTGT
The DNA here is from genome assembly GCF_002300045.1 of Streptococcus sp. UBA632. NCBI lineage: Bacteria > Bacillati > Bacillota > Bacilli > Lactobacillales > Streptococcaceae > Streptococcus > Streptococcus sp. UBA632. The sequence goes on from NZ_DBPA01000029.1 coordinate 14,392, forward strand.
GGCAGGTGTTTACACGACCAATAAAGTGATTGCAGCCCCTTTGATTGTGACGCGTCAATCGGTGAAAAAAGCTCAAAAAATGAAAGCCATCGTGGTCAATTCGGGTGTGGCCAATTCTTGTACGGGGGTGCAAGGCATGGAAGATGCCTACACCATGCAGCAATGGACAGCTAATAAATTGGGGGTTGAGCCTGATTTGGTGGGGGTAGCTTCAACAGGTGTCATCGGTGATTTGTTGCCAATGGACACGCTCAAAACAGGATTGTCTAAATTGGTGGTCAATGGTAATGCGGATGATTTTTCAAAAGCCATTCTAACAACGGATACTGTCGTCAAAACTGTTGCCGTGACGGAACAATTTGGGCGTGACGAAGTCACCATGGCAGGTGTGGCTAAGGGCTCGGGTATGATTCATCCCAATATGGCAACCATGCTAGCCTTTATCACGTGTGATGCCAATATTTCCAGTGAAACCTTGCAGTTAGCGCTTAGTCAAAATGTGGAAACAACGTTCAATCAAATCACAGTGGACGGTGATACCTCAACCAATGATATGGTCTTGGTCTTGGCTAATGGCTGTACGCTCAATGACGAAATCTTGCCTGACACAGCCGAATTTGAGAAGTTCTCGGCCATGCTCCACTACGTGATGCAAGAACTTGCTAAGAAAATTGCCAAGGACGGTGAAGGCGCAAGCAAACTCATTGAAGTTGTGGTAAAACACGCTCCTAACACCTTTGACGCACGAATGATGGCTAAAAGTGTGGTGGGCTCAAGTCTTGTGAAAACGGCTATTTTCGGCGAGGATCCTAATTGGGGACGTATTTTAGCAGCGCTTGGTTATGCGGGGGTCGATGTCCCTGTTGACAACATTGATATTGCTTTAGGAGATGTGCCAGTCATGCTGGGCTCAGGTCCTGTGGCCTTTGATGCCGAGGAAATGCAAGACATCATGCATGAAGAGGTTATTTGTATCACGGTGGATTTGCATTCGGGTGAGGCAACTGGAAAGGCTTGGGGTTGTGATTTATCCTATGATTATGTGAAAATTAACGCTTTGTATCGGACATAAGGGGAAGTTTATGGAACATGTCATTGTCATTAAAATCGGAGGTGTTTCCAGTCAGCACCTATCACAAGAATTCATTCAGCAAATCAAGCAGTGGAAGGCTGAAAACAAGCAAGTGGTTATCGTCCACGGTGGCGGTTTTGCCATCAACCAACTCATGGAAGAAGAACACGTGCCCATTACCAAGAAAAATGGCTTGCGCGTGACCAGACAATCAGACATGAAACTGGTTAGCTATGCCCTGTTGAAAATCGTCGGTGCCAATTTGGTGAAAAAATTGAACCAATCGTCGCTAGATAGCGTCCAACTTTTGTCAAATATGCCAAAAGTGGTACAGGCAGATTTCTTGGACAAGGCGACTTATGGTTATGTGGGCAATGTGTCGCACATCGAGACAGAGATTTTGGAGCAAATGTTGGCAGATCAGATGTTGCCAGTTCTAGCTTCTATTGGTTTTTCTAAGGATGGTAAGATGCTCAATATCAATGCGGATTACCTAGCGACAGCCATTGCCGTTGCTCTTGGGGCTGAAAAATTGGTGCTGATGACAGATGTCAAAGGAGTTTTGGAAAATGGTGCGGTGCTTGATCACTTGTCATCCACTGATTTTCAAGAAAAAATTGATAAAGGAGTCATCACAGGTGGGATGATTCCAAAGATTGAATCAGCGGTCAAGACAGTCCTGGCAGGTGTTGGTGAGGTTTTGATTGGCGATAATTTGCGGGCAGGCACATCCATAGTCTGCTAGGTTAGATTGATGAGGGGACAAGGATGACGAAACTATTTCAAAATTACAAACGCGCAGCGATTGAATTTGTCAAGGCAAAGGACAATTATCTCTTTGACCAAGAGGGCAAGGCTTATTTGGACTTTTCATCAGGAATCGGTGTGACTAATCTTGGTTTTCACCCTACTGTACAGGCGGCATTGCTCAAGCAGGCTCAAGACATTTGGCACACGCCTAATTTATATGAAAACTATCTGCAAGAAGAGGTCGCCAGTAAGTTGATTGGCGATAGGGATTATTTGGCCTTTTTTGCCAATAGCGGAGCAGAAGCCAATGAGGCTGCTATCAAACTAGCCCGTAAGGCAACTGGCAAGCAAGGCATTATCAGTTTTGTGCAGTCTTTTCACGGTCGGACCTATGGCGCCATGTCTGCAACAGGCCAAGACAAAATCAAAACAGGCTTTGGAGATGGTGTGCCGCATTTTAGCTATGCCATTTACAATGATTTGGACAGCGTGAAAGATTTGGTGACCAGCGACACTGCTGCCGTCATGCTGGAATTGGTTCAGGGAGAATCTGGCGTGCGTCCAGCAGACCCTGCCTTTATCACTGCCTTGAGCGCATTTTGTCAGGAAAATGGCATCTTGTTCATTGTTGATGAGGTTCAGACGGGCATGGGACGTACGGGCAAGCTTTACGCTTTTGAACATTATGGCATTGAACCTGACATTGTCACCCTCGCCAAAGGTTTGGGAAATGGTGTTCCTGTTGGTGCTATGCTGGGCAAGGCGAAATTTGGGGGGGCTTTTTCTTATGGCAGTCACGGTTCTACCTTTGGAGGCAATAAACTAGTCATGGCAGCAGCCTCAAGCGTTCTTGATGTCATGTTGGCAGAAGACTTTTTGCCACAGGTTCTTGAAAAAGGGCAGTATTTACAAACTGCCTTGCAGAAAGCCTTAGCTGAAAATGCAAAAGTGACTGACATTCGTGGCTTGGGTTGCATGATTGGGATTGAAACAACGGAAAATCTTACTGACTTGGTAATCCAAGCACGTGAACAGGGTTTGATTGTCTTAACGGCAGGCAGCAACGTTATTCGCCTTTTGCCACCATTGACTCTGACCAAAGAAAAAATAGACGAAGGTGTTGCCATTCTTACTGATATTTTCGACTAGAAAAAGAATTTTTCTCAAAAGAAACTCTTTTTTGGTTAACAAAAGCATTTTGGCTGAAGTCAAACAAGCACTTCCAGAAGTGGAATTGGATATTTTGAGTGACTTGTATCCTGATTATCAAATCGATGTAGCAGCCGAGCAGGAAAAATTGCGTCAGGTAGATGTGATTGTTTTTCAGTACCCACTGTATTGGTATGCGGTGCCGTCTTTATTGCAAAAATGGCTTGAAAAGGTCTTTGTGCACGGCTTTTCTCATGGTGCTTCTGGGGATGCTTTAAAGGGCAAGTATGTGATTGCATCCTTGACCACTGGAGCTGGCGAGGCAGCTTATCAGGCAGAATCAGGCACCAGCATCGAGGATTTGTTAGCACCCATTCGCTTGACGGCAAAACTCACTCAGCTGAATTATCTTGGACACATTGTCACACACGATGTGTCTTATTCACTACGTCAAGATGCTGACAAGGCACAAGAAATTCTAGCCAAATCTAAAGACCACGCCAAACAACTGATTGCCCTCATTTAACAATTAGACGATTAGTTTTAACAAAAACTAGAAAAACCAGCTTGAGCAAGGAACTCAGGCTGGTTTAATGTCTAACCAAGAACAATTTCCCTTGGGTGGGGATGATGATGGCAAAGGTTAGGATAAGAAAGACTAGCGTCAAAAGGCCAGCAGTGCCATTGACGGTGAGGGAGTACATATAAGGGGACATGCCTTTGGGAGCATAGCTACCCCAAAAAAGAAGGCCTGCAAGAAAATGCCAAAAGTAGCGGACAAAAACAGCTAGACAGCCTCCTAAGCTGGCATAAATCAAAGCACGTCCCTTGTGTTCCTGTCTTAAAGCTTTTTGGAAAGGCGCCGCGAAAAAGCCTGCTAGTCCCATTGAAGCAAAGGCAAAGAGGTATTCAATAACCACTTGCGAAACGGATAAATACCAAACCTTCCCCAAAATAAAATGCAGCAAGCCCCAAATGGTTCCCGCTAAAATGCCGTATTTTGGCCCACGTCGTAGGGAAAAAAGCACCAAGGGAATAGCACCAAAAGAAGGACTAAACCAGCTAGCAAAATCAGGAATGTAAGACAAGGCCATGGCAAAAGCAGCAACAAGAGCCGTTTCGACCAAGATAGACAATCTAAAACGTTTGGATGACATTAAAAAAGCTCCTTTCACGACAAAGGAGCTTTTTTCTGATTTATTGCACAGGTTATTCAAAACAAAGTTTTATTAACACATGTCACAATCCCTACGCTCGTCCTAACGAGATCAGGTGATCAGGATTTCGCATTTGCGATCTCAGCCTTAAGCACTCCTTTGTGATTCAATTGCCTTTAGTCTAGCATGAAAGCGCCATTCTTGTCAAGCATTCTTAACAGCCCTCGCCTAATGATTGGTAAAAGCTACTTGTAAAATAACTCCCCAGTAGTATCTCCAACGCTTTCTTTCCAAATATTTCTTTAAAACAAGCAATTCATCGTTGCGATTGGCTTTTCGGTGTAAGACCTCATCACAAACAAAAGGATACAATCGGTAAGCCAAGTAGGCTATGGAATCGCCCTTTTCAAGTCCTGAGGCACTGTTTAAAAGGGCTTGACGCAGCTCTTCACTAATGACCAGAGTAGGATTATTATAAACCAACTCAATATGATGATAAAATATCTGGCGCTTCCTCTTGCGTCGTTTGTTCATAAACAAGCTAACACCACCCCTCTAATGTTCATTATACCTTATTTCGGTAAAAATGCATCACGAAATCGTTATTGCAGATGGTAGCAGCTACAAAGCCTTTGAAGCAAGTAAAAAGAGAACAGTTTTCCTGCTCTCTTTTCAAAAGGATTAAAGTCCGTAGTTGTAGTCGTCATCCTGCATGGCTTCCACGGTACCAAGCAAGTAACCATTTCCGACTTGACTAAAGAAATCGTGGTTAGACGTCCCCGTTGAAATACCGTTCATGACGATTGGATTGACATCGTCCGCAGTATCAGGGAAAAGTGGGTCTTGTCCGAGATTCATCAAGGCCTTGTTGGCATTGTAACGTAAGAAGGTCAAGACCTCATCTGTCCATCCCACAGCGTCATAGAGGGATCTGGTGTAATTTTCTTCATTTTCGTAGAGCTGGTAGAGCAAGTCATACATCCACTCACGAAAAGCGTCTTGTTCGTCTTCTGATAATTCATTGAAACCAAGCTGGAATTTGTAACCGATATAAGTACCGTGAACAGATTCGTCACGAATAATCAGTTTGATAATTTCAGCCACATTGGCTAATTTGTTATTGCCAAGGTAGTAAAGAGGTGTGAAAAATCCTGAATAAAACAAGAATGTTTCCAGAAAAGTAGAGGCTACTTTCTTTTGCAAGGCATCACCGTTTTCATAAATATCATTGATGATTTTGGCTTTCTTTTGCAAGTATTCGTTGTTGTTAGTCCACTCAAAAATGGCTTCGATTTCTGATTTGGTGTTGAGTGTTGAGAAAATCGATGAGTAAGATTTGGCGTGGACAGATTCCATGAATTGAATGTTGTTGAGGACAGCTTCTTCATGCGGTGTGCGCACATCTGCTCGAATAGCTTCTACTCCAGATTCAGATTGCATGGTATCAAGTAGGGTAAGACCTCCAAAGACCTTGCCTACCAAGTCTTTTTCTTGTTCAGACAATTGACGCCAGTCATCAAGGTCATTTGATAAAGGAATGCGGGTATCTAGCCAAAATTGTTCGGTCAATTTTTCCCAAGTGGATTTGTCAATGACGTCCTCGATTTCATTCCAGTTAATCGCTTTATAATAAGTTTGTGACATGTTATTCTCCTCGTGTGGCAAAAGGTAGGGTATTAAGTTTTTGCCTTAAATCGTACATGATTCGCATTGGTTAGCGCCAACTTCGTCTCCGTCATCGGTAAAGGTACGAATGTAGTAGATAGATTTGAGTCCTTTGTTAAAGGCATAGTGGCGTAAAATGGACAAATCACGTGTGGTTTGCTTGCTTTGCGTTTTCCACTCATAGAGTCCTTGAGGAATGTCACTGCGCAAGAACAAGGTCAATGACAAGCCTTGGTCAACGTGTTCGGTTGCGGCTGCATAGACATCAATGACTTTTCGCATATCCATATCGTATGCAGATGTGTAATAAGGAATGGTATCGGTTGAAAGTCCAGCAGCAGGGTAGTAGATTTTACCAATTTTCTTTTCCTGGCGTTCTTCGATACGTTGGGTAATGGGGTGAAGGGACGCTGACACATCGTTGATGTAAGAAATAGACCCATTTGGTGCAACGGCTAAACGGTTTTGGTGGTAAAGCCCATCTGCCATGACCGCATCACGCAGTTTAGCCCAATCTTGACCGCTAGGGATGAAGTGGTCTGCAAACAAGTCTTTCACACGGTCAGAAGTTGGCACGTATTTTCCTGTGATGTATTTATCAAAATAGCTACCGTCAGCGTAAGCTGATTTGTCAAAACCGACAAAGGTTTGCTGGCGTTCACGAGCAATGTTATTTGATTCGACCAAGGTCCAATAGTTCAACAACATGAAGTAGATGTTGGTAAATTCGATCGATTCGGGGCTACCGTAGTGAATGTGGTGTTGGGCGAGGTAAGTGTGTAAGCCCATGGCACCAAGTCCAAAGGTGTGTGCTTGGTCATTGCCGTTTTTGATGGTTGGAACAGCTTCGATAGATGATGTATCTGATACGAAGGTCAAGGCGCGTGTCATTGCCTTAATAGAGCGTCCAAAATCAGGTGAAGTCATCATGTTGACCACGTTGGTTGACCCAAGGTTACATGAGATATCTGTTCCCATTTTAACGTATTCCTGAGCATCGTTAATCTCACTTGGTGTTTGCACTTGAAGGACCTCAGAGCACAAGTTAGACATGATGATTTTACCGTCAATTGGGTTGGTACGGTTAGCGGTGTCAATATTGACCACATAAGGGTAGCCTGATTCTTGTTGCAATTTTGAGACTTCAGTTTCCAAATCACGTGCCTTAATTTTGGTTTTGACGATATTAGGGTTTGCCACCATGTTATCGTATTCGGCTGTAATGTCCACATAGCTATATGGCACACCGTATTCACGCTCAACGCTGTAAGGGCTAAAGAGGTACATATCATCGTTGTTACGAGCTAATTCGTAAAATTTATCAGGGACGGTGATACCTAGTGAAAGGGTCTTAACACGCACTTTTTCATCAGCATTTTCTTTTTTAGTCGATAGAAAAGCCATGATGTCTGGATGAAAGACATCCAAATACACTGCACCAGCACCTTGACGTTGCCCCAATTGGTTAGAATAAGAGAAACTGTCTTCAAAAAGTTTCATGACAGGAACAACTCCAGATGCTGCGCCTTCATAACCCTTGATTGGCGCGCCAGCTTCACGAAGGTTTGAGAGGCTAATGCCCACACCACCTCCGATACGTGACAATTGCAAAGCTGAATTGATAGAACGCCCAATGGAATTCATGTCATCAGTGACCGAAATCAAAAAGCAAGACACAAATTCACCGCGACGGCTACGTCCAGCATTTAAGAAAGATGGTGTAGCAGGCTGGTAACGTTGGTGAATCATTTCTGTGGCCAAATCGCGCGCTAAAGCTTCATCGCCATCTGCAAAATAAAGGGCGTTAAACAAGACACGGTCTTCGATGCTTTCAAGGTATTGTGTGCCATCGTTGGTTTTTAAGGCATATTGTTGGTAAAACTTGTAGGCAGCCATGAATGATTTGAATTGGAAGTGTTGTGCTTGCAAGTCCTTGGCTAAGGCCTCAATAAATTCCGGTGTGTATTTGCCGATAAAAGCCGCTTCGATGTAGTCATTGTCAATCAAATAGCGGATTTTAGCCGTAATGGAATCAAAAGCCATGGTGTTTGGAATGACATTTTCACGAAAGAAGGCTTCGAGAGCTTCTCTATCTTTGTGAAGAGGAATTTGACCATTGATAGGTCGGTTAATTTCATTGTTTAGGCGGAAATAAGACACATCGCCAAGATTTTTTAAACTCATAATTACGATACAAAAGCCTACCTAACAAAAAGAAGAGGCAGACTTTATTTCCTTTCTGTGCTTGGGTTAGAGTTAAAGCAAGGCTTTTAACTTAGCAGGTTGAAAACCAGAGAAAATGATATCTCCTGATTTAATAACGGGAGCAGCGGTAAAGCCTAGATTTTTGACATATTCAACCATTTCAGGACGTTCGTCGATATTAATTTCTTGATAGTTTGCTCCCTCATTATCAAGGAGTTTTTTCGTCATTTTACATTGAATGCAGTTGTTTTTTGAATAAATGGTAATGGTATTAGCCATCTGACATCGACCTTTCTAAATGTTTTAAGTGTACTGTTCTACTTATCTAGCATACCCAAAAAAGAGGAAAAAAGCAAGCTAAAGTGCTTCAAAAAATACTATATATTGTGTTTTTTATGGTCAAATAGCACAAAATATAGTAACCAAGCGGCTTGACGGGGATTGTTTTGAAAACACCTTGCTAACACTATATGTTATAAAAACTAACACATAATAAAATAAAACTTGACACAATATTCTGAAAGTTGTATAATGTATGAAAATTTATACTATTTTAAGGGGATGTTTATGAGTAAGTTTTTATCTGATTTTTCCTTCAAGGAAAACCAATATTCCTATTACGACATTGAGCGCGTGGTGACTTCCTACGGAGGAGATATTCATAAAATCCCTTACACCATTCGTATTTTACTTGAAAGTTTACTCAGAAAATACGACGGAAAAGATGTAACGAAAAATCACATAAAAGCCTTGGCGACCTATCAAGCTAAGCAGCCCAGTGGTGAAATCCCATTTAAGCCTAGTCGCGTGATTTTACAGGATTTTACGGGAATTCCGGTAGTTGTTGATTTGGCTTCTATGCGAGATGCGGTGGTTGCACATGGTGGCAATCCCCAACTCATTAACCCTGAAATTCCAGTGGATTTGGTGATTGACCACAGTGTTCAGGTGGATGTTTTTGGTTGTGATTCAGCTTTGGAAGATAATATGACGCTTGAATTTCAACGCAATAATGAGCGCTACACCTTTCTAAAATGGGCGGAAAAAGCCTTTGACAATTACCGTGTGATTCCGCCTGCGACAGGGATTATCCACCAAGTCAACATTGAATTTTTAAGCGATGTGGTGATTGAACAAGACGGCTTGTTGTACCCTGATTCCATGTTTGGAACGGACAGCCACACCACGATGATTAATGGTATTGGTGTTCTTGGCTGGGGTGTCGGTGGTATCGAGGCAGAGGCCGCTATGCTGGGCGAAGCCTCTTTCTTTCCCATTCCTGAAGTGGTTGGCGTGCATTTGACAGGCAAATTGTCTAAGTTAGCGACAGCAACGGATTTGGCCTTGAAGGTTACGCAAGTGCTTCGACAAGCCCATGTGGTTGGCAAATTTGTTGAATATTTTGGGGAAGGTTTAACCAGTTTGACCTTGGCAGAACGAGCAACAGTTGCCAACATGGCACCTGAGTACGGCGCGACCTGTGGTTACTTTCCGATTGACGATGAAACCTTGAATTATATGCGTTTGACCAATCGTTCTAGCGAACATATTGACTTGACAAAGGCTTATGCCAAGCAAAATCACCTATTTTACAATCCTGAGCATCAGGCGGATTATACGACTGTTATTGAGATTGATTTGTCAACGATTACGCCAAGCATCGCTGGACCAAAACGTCCGCAGGATTTGATTGATTTGACCCAAGCCAAACAAGCTTTTCAAGACAGTTTGGTGCGTGAGGCAGGTGTTCAGGGGTTTGGTTTGACAGCAGATGAACTGGATAAGACCGCTACAGTTCAGTTTGAGCAAGAAACTGTTGACATTAGAACAGGGCACGTGGCGATTGCGGCCATCACGTCATGTACCAATACCTCTAATCCTTATGTATTGATGGCAGCGGGCTTATTAGCGAAAAATGCGGTTGCACGTGGCTTGAAAGTGGCTCCGACAGTCAAGACGTCTTTGGCTCCAGGCTCTAAGGTGGTCACAGGTTACTTGCGCCAATCAGGTCTGCAAGCTTATTTGGACCAGCTTGGCTTTAATCTCGTTGGTTATGGTTGCACCACTTGTATTGGAAATTCAGGCAATTTGTTGCCAGAGGTAACAGAAGCGATTACAAAGTCGGATTTGTTAGTATCAGCGGTCTTGTCAGGCAATCGTAATTTTGAAGGGCGGGTCAATCCGCTTGTCAAAGCTAACTTTTTGGCAAGTCCACCTCTAGTAGTGGCCTACGCTCTTGCTGGCAATACTAATGTGGATTTGACCAGTGAGCCGCTTGGTTTTGACCACAATCAAGACCCTGTTTACCTAAAAGATCTTATGCCAAGCCATGACGAGGTTGCTCAATACGTTGATCGTTATGTGACTCGCCAGTTGTTTGAGGATGAGTACCAGCACGTTTTCACGGACAATGAGCAATGGAATCACATTGATACTCAGAACAGCTTTATTTACCCATGGAAGGCAGATTCTACCTACATTCAAAACCCGCCGTATTTTGATGGTTTGGATAATCAAAGCACAATCAAACCGCTACGCCATTTGCGTGTTTTAGCTAAATTTGGTGACAGTGTCACGACTGACCATATCTCGCCAGCGGGAAATATCTCAAGAAATAGCCCTGCAGCAAATTACCTTGAAGAACACGGCGTGACTTATGCTGATTTTAATTCTTACGGCAGTCGCCGTGGTAATCATGAGGTCATGATGCGAGGAACCTTTGCCAATATTCGCATTCAAAATCAGTTGGCGGCTGGCAAAGTGGGCGGTTACACGACTTATGAGGGTGACGTGATGCCTATTTACGATGCGGCTATGCATTACAAAGCTGATAACGTGGCGACCTTGGTCATTGCAGGAAAAGATTACGGCATGGGTTCTAGTCGGGACTGGGCAGCCAAGGGAGCAAATCTTCTTGGAGTCAAAGCCGTGCTGGCTGAAAGTTTTGAACGCATTCACCGCTCAAATATAATCATGATGGGGATTTTACCGCTGCAATTTTTAGACGGTGAAACAGCTGATAGCCTTGGTTTAACAGGATTTGAAAGCTATGATATCGAACTGCCAGAAAATCCAAGTATTCATGATGTGGTTGATGTTGTGGCGCGTGATGCCTCAGGTGACAAACGCTTTAAAGCCATGGTGCGTTTTGATGCGGCGGCAGATATTCGCTACTATAAAAACGGTGGTATTTTGCCAATGGTGGTTCGTAAAAAGTTGGAGGGAGTAGCTTATGATGGAAAGTGAAGGCATGAAAGACTTAATTGCCTGCCAAACGCGTATTAGCGCGATTGTTGACGATCAGTTGTCTTATGCAGGCTATAATATTTCAGAATTGATGGACAATGAAGCGAGTTTTGAAGAGGTTATCTATCTTCTTTGGAACCTGCATTTGCCCAATCAGAAAGAATTGGCTGATTTTACTGCGGAGTTGCGTGCCAATTATGGCATTAGCGATGCGATTGAACAGTGTTTGTTGATTCAGTCACGTCGCCATCTGCACCCCATGAGTGTCTTACGTTCAACGGTCAGTCTGCTTGGGGTGTACAACGTTCATGCTGAGGATACTTCAGAAGAAGCTGTTTATGAGCAATCCATTCAATTAATGGCAAAAATGCCCACTATTATTGCGGCATTTGCTCGTTTGCGCTCAGGGCAGACACCCATAGCACCGCGTGAGGATTTGTCTATCGCAGCCAACTTTTTGTATATGCTAAAAGGAGAAGAGCCAACTCCTCTGCAAGTTAAGGCGCTCAATCGTGCCTTGGTCCTACACGCTGATCATGAGTTAAATGCTTCTACCTTTGCCGCGCGTGTGTGTGCTTCGACCTTGGCAGATATCTATTCTTGCGTGACCACTGCTATCGGTACCCTAAAAGGCCCTCTGCACGGTGGGGCAAATGAACGTGTTTTTGATATGCTAACAGACATTCGTGAAATGGGAGATAGCGAGGCCTATTTACAGGAAAAACTCGCCTGCAAGGAAAAAATCATGGGCTTTGGGCACCGTGTTTATAAAAAACAAGACCCGCGTGAAAAATACTTGCGAGATATGGCAGAAGAATTGACCAAAGGCACAGAAGATGAGGTTTGGTTTGATTTGTCGCGTGAGGTGGAAGATTACATGAAAAATGCCAAGGGGCTGATTCCAAATGTCGATTTCTACTCAGCGACAGTTTATCATGTGCTTGGCATTGACAGTTCCATCTACACTTTGATTTTTGCCATGAGCCGTGTATCAGGTTGGATTGCCCATATTCAAGAGCAACAACGCCATAACAAACTCATTCGCCCACGTTCAGACTATGTTGGCCTTGTGGATTTGACTTACATTCCCATGGAAGCGCGTTAGAAAGGATAGCTATGTCAGAAAAAATCACTTTGGAAAATGGCCGTTTGTCTGTGCCTAATCATCCTGTCATTCCGTTCATTGAAGGGGACGGGATTGGGCAAGATATTTGGAAAAATGCGCGTGCGGTTTTTGATGCGGCAGTAGCAAAAGCCTATCACGGTCAAAAAACAATTCAGTGGCTGGAAGTCTTGGCAGGTCAAAAGGCGCACAAAACCACGGGTCAATGGCTGCCTGATGACACACTTGAGGCAATCAAAGAATATTTAGTTGCCATCAAAGGGCCTCTAGAAACGCCTGTTGGTGGTGGTATTCGCTCGCTCAATGTCACCTTGCGTCAAGAATTGGATTTGTATGCTTGCGTGCGTCCTGTGCGGTATTTTCAAGGCATTGAAAGCCCGCTCAAAGAACCTGAAAAAATCAATATCACCATTTTTCGGGAAAATACAGAGGACATTTATGCGGGAATTGAGTGGCAAGCTGGTAGCTCAGAAGTCAAGCAAGTGATTGCTTTTTTGCAAAAAAACATGGGGGTTAACAAAATCCGTTTTCCTGAAAGCAGTAGCATTGGTATCAAACCCATTTCAAAAGAAGGGAGTGAGCGTCTGATTCGCTCAACCATTGAATACGCTCTGACCAATAACCTCGCTAAAGTTACCCTTGTTCATAAGGGAAACATTCAAAAATTCACAGAAGGTGGTTTCCGAAAATGGGGCTATGAACTCGCTCAAAGAGAGTACGCCGATGAACTTGCCAGCGGAAAATTAGTTATCAATGACATCATTGCGGACAATTTTTTGCAGCAAATTCTGCTTAATCCTGAAGCTTTTGATGTGGTGGCGCTGACCAATCTGAATGGGGATTATGCCAGCGATGCCTTGGCAGCACAGGTGGGAGGTATTGGCATTTCACCAGGTGCTAACATCAATTACAGCACAGGTCATGCCATTTTTGAGGCGACACATGGCACAGCGCCTGATATTGCAGGGCAAGACAAGGCTAATCCCTGCTCGCTGCTCTTGTCAGGTTGTATGTTATTTGATTACATCGGCTGGACAGAAGTGGCTCGTCGCATCACGACGGCTATTGAAAAGACCTTGGCTCAAGGCTATGTCACTGCTGATTTAGCACACGGTAAGCCTGCCTATTCAACCAGCGACTTTGCCGCCAAAGTCATCGACTATTTGTAAAAAGATAACCTAGGATATGTTTTGGTCCTAGGCTTTTTGCTGCCGCCGACATGATTTTGATTTTTACCCCAAAAAAGCTTATAATCTTGATAGAAAAGGTAGGTTTTTATGGAATATTCATTGACAGACATTATTTTTTTATTTTTTATTTATTCGTTTGTAGGCTGGCTCTGGGAAACCATTTATTGTTCCATCAAAGATAGAAAATTTGCTTATCGTGGTTTCTTGGCTGGACCTTACTGCCCTGTATATGGCTTTGCGGTGACAACCGTTCTGGTGGCGACAAAACCTTTTCAGAGTCATTTGCTATGGCTGTTTTTGAGTGGGATGCTGGTAGCGACCGTGTTCGAATACGTGGCAGCATGGTTACTAGAAACTCTCTTTCACATGAAGTTGTGGGATTACAGCAATGAATTTGGAAATATCCAAGGACGTATCGCCCCAGCCATCTCACTGTTTTGGGGCTTTGGGATTGTGATTTTAGTTAAATTCATCCAGCCAAGCGTGATGTGGCTGATTGCCCATACGAGCGATTGGGTTGCCTTAGCTATTGTAATTATCATGACAGCGGATTTCATTTGGACAGTGACAGATACAGTGAAATTCCAACAAGCAGCCAGCTCTTTTGAAAAATATGCGCATGCAGAACAAGAACGCTTGCACGAGTCCGTTAAAAAAGAATTTGGCGACTTGGCTCAGCAAACCGAAGTCTTTAGCAAGCGCTTAGAAGATTTACGCCTGCACATCAATGAACGCTTGAAAGCAAGAGGTATCGAACCTTTCCGTTTCAACCAACGCCGCCTCTTGAGAAACTACCGTCAATTCCGTTTGACGACAGCGCCATTTTTAAATGATATCCGTCGCAAACAAGAAGACGCCAAACAAAATCAAAAAAACAAGAAATGAGAACGAAGTCTGGAATGAAAATTCCAGACTTTTATCATAAAAGTGTTTCTTTTTTGCTGCATTTAATGAAAGAAAAGTGATTTTTACCACCTTAAATTTACACCGATCCAATGAATGGTAAGTGCTTGAAAATAAAATTATATTGTGCTATAATCAGTTCCTGTAAGGGTTATCAATTGTTGATAATTCAAAAAACATAATAAAAGGAGAACCAATTATGGCTTCAAAAGATTTTCACATTGTTGCAGAAACAGGTATTCACGCACGTCCAGCTACTTTGCTTGTTCAAACAGCTAGCAAATTCGCTTCAGATATCACTTTAGACTACAAAGGTAAAGCTGTAAACCTTAAATCTATCATGGGTGTTATGAGCTTGGGTGTTGGTCAAGGTGCTGACGTTACTATCTCAGCTGAAGGTGCTGACGCTGACGACGCACTTGCTGCTATCGAAGAAACAATGACTAAAGAAGGATTGGCTTAAAAATGACAGAGAAGCTTAAAGGGATTGCAGCATCAGATGGTGTTGCTGTTGCTAAAGCGTATTTACTCGTTCAACCGGATTTGTCATTTGAAACCGTTACAGTTGAAGATACAAGTGCAGAGGAAGCTCGTTTAGATGCTGCATTGCAAGCATCTAAAGACGAGCTTTCTGTTATTCGCGAGAAAGCAGTAGAAACACTTGGTGAAGAAGCAGCAGCTGTGTTTGACGCACACTTGATGGTTCTTTCTGACCCAGAAATGATTGGTCAAATTAAAGAAACAATCCGTGCCAAACAAATTAACGCTGAAGCAGGTCTTAAAGAAGTAACTGATATGTTTATTACTATCTTTGAAGGTATGGAAGACAACCCATACATGCAAGAACGTGCGGCTGATATCCGCGACGTTGCAAAACGTGTATTGGCTCACCTTATCGGTGTTAAACTTCCAAACCCTGCTACAATTGACGAAGAATCAATTGTTATCGCTAACGATTTGACACCATCTGACACCGCTCAATTAAACAAAAAATTTGTAAAAGCGTTTGTCACTAACATTGGTGGACGTACAAGTCACTCAGCTATCATGGCACGTACTTTGGAAATCGCTGCTGTTCTTGGAACAAACGATATCACAAGCCGTGTTAAAGATGGTGATACTGTAGCCGTTAATGGTATTACTGGTGATGTTATTATCAATCCAACAGAAGAGGAAATTGCTGAATTTAAAGCTGCTGGTGAAGCATATGCTAAGCAAAAAGCTGAATGGGCTATTCTTAAAGATGCCAAAACAGTTACTGCTGATGGCAAACACTTTGAATTAGCAGCAAACATTGGTACTCCTAAAGATGTTGAAGGCGTTAACGCTAACGGTGCAGAAGCAGTCGGTCTTTACCGTACTGAGTTCTTGTACATGGATTCACAAGATTTCCCAACTGAAGATGAACAATACGAAGCTTACAAAGCTGTTCTTGAAGGCATGAACGGTAAACCAGTTGTGGTTCGTACCATGGATATCGGTGGGGACAAAGAACTTCCATACTTTGACCTTCCAAAAGAAATGAATCCATTCCTAGGATTCCGTGCTCTTCGTATCTCAATTTCAGAAACAGGTCAAGATATGTTCCGTACACAATTGCGTGCGCTTCTTCGTGCGTCTGTTCACGGACATCTTCGTATCATGTTCCCAATGGTTGCTCTTCTTAAAGAGTTCCGCGCAGCGAAAGCTATCTTCGAAGAAGAAAAAGCTAAACTTAAAGCTGAAGGTATTGCCGTTGCAGATGATATTGAAGTAGGTATCATGATTGAAATCCCAGCTGCAGCTATGCTAGCTGACCAATTTGCTAAAGAAGTTGACTTCTTCTCAATTGGTACAAATGACCTTATTCAATACACAATGGCTGCTGACCGTATGAACGAACAAGTTTCATACCTTTACCAACCATATAACCCATCAATCCTTCGCTTGATTAACAACGTTATCAAAGCAGCTCACGCTGAAGGTAAATGGGCAGGTATGTGTGGTGAAATGGCCGGAGATCAACAAGCTGTTCCACTTCTTGTCGGAATGGGTCTTGACGAATTCTCTATGTCAGCAACTTCAGTTCTTCGTACGCGTAGCCTTATGAAGACACTTGACACTGCTAAAATGCAAGAGTATGCAAACCGTGCTCTTACAGAATGCTCAACTATGGAAGAAGTTCTTGAACTTAGCAAGGAATACGTTGACTAATTAGCGGCATTATTAGACTTTTAAGGACTGTTTTGAGTTATTAAAAAGTCAGTTGTCAGAGAGGGCGCTAGTCGTCCTCTCTTTCTTTGTGCTTTAAATGGTAGCACTATTTTTGAAGATGTGATTTATGCTAATTTTCTGAATTTAGTAGTGTTGAATAATTGAAAAAAACCAAAAAAGTGATAAAATAAAACTATCATATTAAAAGGAGAAAGAACGTGACCAAACAATACAAAAATTACGTTAATGGAGAATGGAAACTTTCTCAAGAAGAAATCACTATTTATGCTCCAGCAACAGGTGAAGAACTAGGTTCTGTGCCAGCTATGAGCCAAGAAGAAGTAGATTATGTTTATGCTTCTGCTAAAGCTGCTCAAAAAGCATGGCGTACGCTTTCATACGTTGAACGTGCGGCTTACCTTCACAAAGCTGCTGATATTTTAGAGCGTGATGCTGAAAAAATTGGTGCGGTATTATCAAAAGAAATTGCTAAAGGCTACAAATCAGCTGTTAGCGAAGTTATTCGTACAGCCGAAATCATTCACTATGCTGCTGAAGAAGGTGTTCGCCTTGAAGGTGAAGTGCTTGAAGGTGGTAGCTTTGAAGCTGCAAGCAAACAAAAAATCGCTGTTGTTCGTCGCGAACCAGTTGGTCTAGTGCTTGCTATCTCACCATTTAACTACCCAATCAACCTTGCTGGCTCTAAGATTGCACCAGCCCTTATTTCAGGAAACGTTGTTGCCCTTAAACCACCAACGCAAGGTTCTATTTCAGGTTTGCTTTTGGCTGAAGCCTTTGCTGAAGCAGGTCTTCCAGCTGGTGTCTTCAACACAATTACAGGACGTGGTTCTGTTATCGGTGACTACATTGTAGAACACGAAGCTGTTAACTACATCAACTTCACTGGTTCAACTCCTGTTGGTGAACACATCGGTAAATTAGCTGGTATGCGCCCAATCATGCTTGAACTTGGCGGAAAAGACTCAGCTATCGTTCTTGAAGATGCTGACCTTGATTTGGCTGCTAAAAACATCGTTGCTGGTGCTTACGGTTATTCAGGTCAACGTTGTACAGCGGTTAAACGTGTCCTCGTTATGGATAGCGTTGCTGATGAATTGGTCGCAAAAGTATCTGCTTTGGTTGAAAAATTAACAGTTGGTATGCCTGAAGAAGATGCAGACATCACACCATTGATTGATACAAAAGCAGCTGACTTTGTAGAAGGTCTTGTTAAAGACGCTCAAGAAAAAGGTGCTAAAGAAGTGATTGCCTTCAAACGTGATGGTAACCTTATCAGCCCAGTCTTGTTTGATAACATCACTCCTGAAATGCGCTTGGCTTGGGAAGAACCATTTGGTCCAGTTCTTCCAGTTATCCGTGTGAAATCACTTGAAGAAGCTATTGATTTGTCAAACCAATCAGAATACGGTCTTCAAGCAGCAGTCTTCACAAACAACTTCCCACTTGCCTTCAAGATTGCAGAACAATTAGAAGTTGGTACTGTTCACATTAACAACAAGACACAACGTGGTACCGATAACTTCCCATTCCTTGGAGCTAAGAAATCTGGTGCTGGAACACAAGGTGTGAAATACTCTATCGAAGCCATGACAAAAGTTAAATCAACTGTTTTCGATATTGCAAAATAAAAGAATGAGGGTTGGAACGCTTGCGTTCCGCCCTTTTTTGTTTGTGAAAAGAATCATCATTTTATGGAAAAGGTGATCCTTTTTTTCGTTTTTACAGAATATTGCACTTTTTATTGTGAAAACGAATACATTTGTGGTAGAATAGGGTTACCATACAATAGGAGGTGTAAAATGGTCACACGTAATCAATTTTCAACATCGGAGATGCGTAAAGCAAGTCCTTATTTTTCTGCGTTAAAAACTATTGTCGAAACGGCTTTTTATGAAAACCAAGTGCACCCTATCAAGACTCTAGAGGAGGCTTACCAGTTGGCGTCCAATGCTGCTGGAACAGTGATTTTAGATATGCCTGTCATTCATACCAAGGAGTTGGGGTTACCCTCATATGCTCGGGTTTTATTGACAAATTCTGGGGCAATTGTTGGTCGAACAGCTAAGGCGCGCCGCATTTATGGGAGGGATGCCGAAGAAGATGAACGGCTTTTATCCATTGTGAGAAGTGCGGTGTATCAAGCACATAGCCGCACCTTTTACAAGGCAGATGCTATCGTGGGCCTAGAGGAGGATTTCATGGTGCGTGCCCACTTGATGGTGCCGGAAGAAGAAATCAATAATCTCTACTCTTGGTTGCTGAATTTTCAAATTTTGGATGAGGAATTTAAAAACCGTTTGAAGGTTTCCAAACGGTATGACGAAGATGATATTTTTGTCTTTTTTGACCCTAAATGGTCGCATCCTGACTATCCAGATGGTTTGGCTTATTTTGATACCAATCACAATTGTGTGGCGATTTTGGGATTGAACTACTTTGGAGAATTGAAAAAAGCCACTTTGACCTTGGCTTGGGGAACGGCTGCACGAAATGGATACGTTTCTTGCCATGGTGGCTTGAAAATGTTCCAACGAAAAGATATCGAGCAGCATTACGTCGCATCCTTTTTTGGCTTGTCTGGTTCTGGTAAATCGACTTTGACCCACGCTAAGCATAATGGAAAATACGACATCAAAGTTTTGCACGACGATGCTTTTATCATTTCTGAAAAAGATGGCTCATCTATCGCCTTAGAACCGTCTTATTTTGATAAAACCAATGATTACCCAACGGGACATCCCGAGCAAGATTTCTTTGTAACGGTGCAAAATTGTGGGGTGACCTTGGACCATAATGGTCGGAAAAAATTGATGACCGAAGATATCCGCAATGGCAATGGGCGAACAGTCAAGTCACGCTTTGCGACACCAAATCGTGTGGATGTTGTCAAAGAGCCTATTAACGCTATTTTTTGGATTATGAAAGACGGCTCGCTACCGCCTCTCATGAAAATCAATGACCCCATTATGGCAGCAACGATGGGCTGCACCTTGATGACGAAGCGCTCAAGTGCTGAGAATATCGAAAGTGGCAAGCAAACACTGGTGATAGAGCCTTTCGCCAATCCTTTCAGGGTCTATCCGCTGGTAGAAGATTACCAAAAATTCCGTTCGCTATTTTCAGGTGGCGTGGATTGTTATATTATCAATACAGGTTCTTACCTGTCTGAAGATATTTCTAAGGAAACATCTATTGCCTCCATTGAAGAGATTGTGGATAGCAGAGCGGTTTTTAAACCTTTTGGCCAGATTGAAAATTTTGAATATTTAGAATTAGAGAATTTTCCTATTCATCCATTTGATAATCAGTACAAGCAAATCATTCGTTCACGGATGCAAATTCGATTGAATTTCTTGCTCTCTTTCAATCAAAATTATCCTAAATTTGCTCTACCTGTTGAAGCCATTTCTCGCTTGGAAAAAGTGATTAATCAGTTGAAATGATAAGAAACGTTTTAAAAATACCGCCTCCAAGGTTTGGGGCGGTATTGTGTTTATTTGAGATGAAGTTCTTGATTTTTGAGGTAAACTTCTGATACAGATGCGTATTTTTTCAGTTTTTTGAGTTCCTCAGGATGAGTAATGAACGTGATAACCACACCTGCCTTGCCCATACGCCCTGTTCGTCCAGCACGGTGGGTATAGGTTTCCTTATCACGAGCCAAGTCAAAATTCAGGACACATTCTAAGTTGTCAATATCAATGCCTCGTGCTACTAAATCTGTTGCCAACAGCAGTGAAATCTCATGGTTTTTGAATTTTTCAAGGATGACCTTGCGGAATTTGACATTGACATCAGAAGCCAGTGATACCGCCGAAGCGTGGTTGAATTGCAAACGTTCCTCAGCAGCTCCTAGGTCAGATAAGTTGTTGAAAAAGACCAAACCACGAAAATCAGGAGTATTGGAGAATTTACGCAATAAATCTAGGCGGTCGCGTTTACCAACAGTGATGTAGTAGTGAGCAATCTGGTCGAGTTTCTGCTCTGACAAATCAATGGAAATGGTGTTTTCCACTAAGGCATCCACATCGACTTGATTAGTCGCACTCATGTAAATCATCTGGTGGTCACGTGGTACTCGGTGCACGATGCTGTTTACAAAATGGTACTGAGAATCGCTAAGCAACTCGTCAAATTCATCCAAAACAATCGTATCCACAGACATCATTTTGATTTTTTTGAGTTTAACCAATTCAAAAATACGGCCCGGCGTTCCGATGAGGATTTCAGGCCCTTTTTTCAGGCGTTCAATTTGGCGTTTTTGGCTAGAACCTGAAATAAAGAGTTGTGCGGTTAGATTTAGCGGCTCAGCCCATGTTTTGGTCACGTCAAACAATTGCCCAGCTAATTCAGTATTTGGGGCTAAAATCAAGAGTTGTTGCGCTTTTTTTGGTTTGAGTTTTAACAAGGCTGGCCAGAGATAAGCCAGAGTTTTTCCTGTACCAGTTGGGCTAATTCCAAGCACATTGTCCCCTTGTGAAATGGGCTCAAAAACCTGTTGTTGAATAGCGGTTAGTTCAGTTATTTGTGCCTTGGCAAGTTGGTCTTGCCAGACATTTGGAAATTGTGAAATCATAGCATGCCTTTTCTAATGTGTAATCTTTATCCCATTATACCATAGAAAAGGGTATCTTTTTGGATTTCAAGGCCAAGTAAGAGTTTTCAATAGTTGAAAAATAACAAAAATAGTGTAGAATAGATAAGAATATATTTGTTTTGGAGTAGTAAATGCGTAAAAAACCTATTATTATCGGTGTAACTGGTGGATCTGGTGGCGGAAAAACCAGTGTTTCAAAAGCGATTTTGGCTAATTTCACAGACCAAAAGATTTCAATGATTCAGCACGATTCGTATTACAAAGATCAAAGCCATTTGACTTTTGAAGAACGTGTGACAACCAATTATGACCACCCACTAGCATTTGACACAGATTTGATGATTGAACACATCAATGAACTCATTGCTGGTCGTCCTGTGGATATTCCGATTTACGATTACACCTTGCATACACGTAGTGAAAAAACTTACCGCCAAGAACCCCAAGATGTCTTTATTGTGGAAGGTATCTTGGTGCTTGAAGATAAACGCTTGCGTGAGTTGATGGATATTAAAATTTTTGTGGATACTGATGACGATATTCGCATTATTCGTCGTATTAAACGTGATATGGAAGAAAGAGGTCGCAGCCTTGATAGCGTCATCGACCAATACACTTCTGTGGTGAAACCCATGTATCACCAATTTATCGAGCCAACAAAACGTTATGCGGACTTGATTATCCCAGAAGGGGCATCTAACATTGTGGCTATCGATTTGATTAACACGAAAATTTCAACCATTTTGGAGTAATATATTAATAGTTAAGACAAGCACCTGTTGTGTTTGTCTTTTTTTGCAGTAAAAAGTCAGAAAATTTATTTTATTTTGATTATTCTGTTGACTTTTATTTTAGAAAGGGGTATGATGTTAAAAAAGAAAAACATTGAAAGGAAGTCAAACGATGGTATTCGCAGAAATGACAGTTTTGCTATTGCGACAGGGGGGCTAATGCAGCAGGAAAGCATTAGTCCTGTTTGGCTTACCAAGCGGGAAAAAACATCTCGCTGGATAGTGAGATGTTTTTTTAGTTAGTTTATTCGTGATTGTGCACGTTTTTAGAAAGAGGTTTTTATGCGTTCTATTGAATTTCTTGATACAACTCTTCGTGATGGGGAACAAACCCCAGGTGTTAATTTTTCCATTAAGGAAAAAGTGGCGATTGCCAAGCAATTGGAACGCTGGGGGATTGCGTCTATCGAAGCAGGTTTTCCAGCTGCAAGTCCTGATTCATTTGAAGCGGTTCGTCAAATTGCCCAAGTCATGACAAAAACAGCTGTGTCTGGTTTGGCACGTTCGGTAAAATCAGATATTGATGCTTGCTATGAAGCCTTAAAAGATGCGAAATACCCACAATGCCACGTTTTCATTGCGACCAGTCCTATTCACCGCGAATACAAACTGAAAAAATCTAAAGAGGAAATTCTTGAAATTATCAAGGAACACGTGACCTATGCTCGTAGCAAATTTGAGGTGGTGGAGTTTTCGCCAGAAGATGCGACACGAACAGAACTGGATTACTTGCTGCAAGTGGTTCAAACAGCGGTTGATGCTGGAGCAACTTATATCAATATTCCTGACACAGTTGGTTTCACCACACCCGAAGAATACGGCTATATTTTCAAATATTTGATTGAAAATACGGCCTCAGACCGTGAGATTATCTTTAGCCCGCATTGTCACGATGACCTTGGCATGGCAACGGCAAATACCCTTGCAGCTATTAAAAACGGTGCTGGGCGTGTGGAAGGTACGGTCAATGGCATTGGAGAACGAGCTGGTAATGTAGCTCTGGAAGAAGTGGCTGTAGCTCTCAACATTCGCGAAGATTATTATCAAGCCACGTCTGATATTGTGTTAAATGAAACGGTTAATACGTCAGAATTGATTTCGCGTTTTTCAGGTATTCCGATTCCTAAAAATAAAGCTGTGGTGGGTGGCAATGCCTTCTCTCATGAATCAGGTATTCATCAAGACGGTGTGCTTAAAAACCCATTAACCTATGAAATCATCACTCCTGAATTGGTCGGCGTCAAGCACAATTCGCTTCCACTTGGAAAATTATCAGGTCGTCATGCCTTCATTGAAAAATTAAAGGAGCTGGAATTAACCTTTGAAGAATCTGAAATCGTTCCACTTTTTGCGAAATTTAAACAATTGGCAGACAAGAAAAATGAGATTACCGATGACGATATCAGAGCCTTGGTGGCAGGTACGGAAATTGAAAATCCTGAAGGCTTCCATTTTGGCGATTTGAAATTAACGTCAAATACGGACGATACGGTGACAGCGGCGGTTGTGATGGCCAATGCTGACGCTGATGAAGTTGAGGTTGTTGCTGACGGTAAAGGTTCTGTTGAAGCTATTTACAATGCTGTGGATAAATTCTTCCACCAAAATGTGCGTCTGCTTAGCTACACCATGGACGCTGTGACTGATGGCATTGATTCTCAGGCGCGTGTGTCAGTTTCCATTGAAAATACAGATACAGGCACTATTTTCAATGCGTCAGGAATTGATTTTGATGTGTTGAAAGCTGGGGCGCTGGCTTACATTAATGCCAACACGCTTGTTCAAAAAGAAAATATGGGTGAAATTGGTCAAGTCATTTCATTTCGTGATTTGCCAACAAACTAATCAGCCATAACAAATCAGCCATAACAAAAAGGGTAATCTTGACTGAGGGAGTTTAGCTATGACAAAAAAAATTGTGACACTTGCTGGTGATGGTATCGGTCCAGAAATTATGGCAGCAGGTCTGGAAGTTCTTAAAGCCGTTGCTGCAAGAATTGATTTTGCTTATGAGATTGATGCCAAGCCATTTGGCGGTACAGGAATTGACGCTGTGGGACATCCACTTCCTGAAGAAACCTTGGCAGCTGCCAAGTCAGCGGATGCTATTTTACTGGCTGCTATCGGTGGTCCTAAGTATGACAAGGCTCCAGTTCGTCCAGAACAAGGTTTATTGGCCATTCGTAAGGAATTGCAACTGTTTGCCAATATCCGTCCTGTTCGGATTTTTGATGCTTTGAAACACTTGTCGCCTTTAAAACCAGAGCGCATTGACGGTGTTGATTTTGTAGTGGTGCGTGAATTGACGGGGGGCATTTATTTTGGTGAACACCAGCTGAATGACGATTCTGCCCGTGATATTAACGATTATTCTGCTCATGAAATTCGTCGCATTATCCGCAAGGCTTTTGAATTGGCACAACTTCGTGGCAAGAAAGTGACCAGCATTGACAAGCAAAATGTTTTGGCAACGTCTAAATTGTGGCGCCAGATTGCTGAAGAAGTAGCCACAGAATTTCCAGACGTTACCTTGGAACACCAATTGGTGGATAGCGCAGCCATGATTATGATTACCAATCCGTCGCGTTTTGATGTGGTGGTGACGGAAAATCTTTTTGGGGATATTTTGTCTGACGAATCCAGCGTTTTGCCTGGAACTTTGGGCGTGATGCCATCAGCCAGCCATTCGGACAAAGGGCCAAGCCTTTACGAACCCATTCATGGCTCAGCGCCAGATATTGCAGGGCAGGGCATTGCCAATCCTGTTAGCATGATTTTGTCTGTTGCCATGATGTTGCGTGAGAGTTTTGGCGAAGTGGCTGGAGCAGAATTGATTGAAAATGCGGTAGATAAGACTTTCAATCAAGGGATTTTGACACGAGATTTGGGTGGAACGGCTTCAACGGCTGATATGACCGCCGCGATTATTGCCAATCTATGAGCACTAAAGCCGTTGTTTTTCTCCTGTTTGTGTTGTGGAATAGCCTCGTTTTTGCCAGCTATGGTTTGGATAAGAGGAGGGCAAGGCGTGGTTCTTGGCGGATTTCAGAGAAAACCTTGCTTTTGGAAAGTCTTTTCTTGGGAGGAATAGGCGCCTTTCTAGGTGGAAAAGTCTTTCGCCACAAGACACGAAACAGGTATTTCAGACTGGTTTGGTACTTGGGTTTGTTAGGAGATATAGCCTTTTTGTACTGGCTTGTCTGGCTATGGCGATAAGGGATATTTAAAGGGAATGTAATAAAGGAAAGTGGAGGTTGAAATGAGCGGAAAATCAATTTTTGATAAACTTTGGGAGCGTCATGTGGTGACAGGAAAAGAGGGCGAGCCGCAACTCATGTATGTTGACCAGCATTATATTCATGAGGTGACTAGTCCGCAGGCTTTTCAAGGGCTGAGGGATGCAGGTCGCAAGGTGCGCCGTCCAGATTTAACCTTTGGAACAACAGACCACAATGTGCCAACGGTGGATATTTTTAACATTCGTGATTTGATTTCTAAAAATCAAATTGATACCTTGGCTAAAAACGTTGCGGAATTTGGTATTGATGCGGCGACGCACGGCAGCGAACGTCAGGGAATTGTTCACATGGTTGGGTCTGAAATAGGTCGCAGTCAGCCAGGAAAATTCATCGTTTGTGGGGATAGTCACACGGCGACACACGGTGCTTTTGGAGCGATTGCCTTTGGTATTGGGACTTCAGAAGTAGAGCACGTATTTGCCACGCAATGTATTTGGCAAGTAAAACCTAAAAAAATGAAGGTGGAATTTGTCGGAAAACCGCAAAGAGGGGTGTATTCAAAAGACTTTATTCTAGCTTTGATTGCTCAATACGGTGTTGATGCTGGTGTGGGTTATGCGGTTGAATATTGCGGGGAAGCCATTGATGCCTTATCGATGGACGAACGCATGACCATTGCCAATATGTCGATTGAGTTTGGGGCTAAGATGGGCTTGATGAATCCTGACCAAAAAACCTTTGATTATGTCAAAGGACGAGAAGCCGCACCAAAAGGGGAAGCATTTGAAGAAGCTGTCGCAGATTGGAAAAACTTGGTTTCAGACCCTGACGCGACTTATGACAAGGTGATTACCATTGATGTGTCAGAACTAGCACCGATGGTGACTTGGGGCACCAATCCAGAAATGGGCGTTGCCTTTGGGCAACCTTTCCCAGCCATTAAAGACATCAATGACGAGCGCGCTTATCGTTACATGGGAATGCAGCCTGGCGATAAGGCAGAAGATATTGATTTAGGTTATGTGTTTATTGGGTCTTGTACCAATGCCCGCCTGTCAGACCTTGAATTAGCCGCTAAAATTGTCAAAGGCAAACACATCGCACCCAATTTGACCGCTATCGTTGTTCCTGGGTCACGTCCTGTCAAACAAGAGGCAGAGCGCTTGGGGCTTGATGTTATTTTTAAAGAAGCTGGCTTTGAGTGGCGAGAACCAGGGTGTTCGATGTGTCTCGGCATGAATCCAGACCACGTTCCAGAAGGGGTGCATTGTGCATCAACCAGCAATCGTAATTTTGAAGGGCGACAAGGTTTTGGGGCTAGAACGCACCTGTGCAGTCCAGCCATGGCGGCAGCGGCAGCTATTGCAGGCCAATTTGTTGATGTTCGCCAGCTCGCAGAAGTTCAGTAAAGGAGAAAAAACATGGAAACATTTACCGTTTACACAGGAAAATCCGTTCCTTTGATGAACGATAATATTGATACCGACCAGCTGATTCCCAAGCAATTTTTGAAAGCGGTCGATAAAAAAGGCTTTGGGAAAAATTTGCTTTTTGAGTGGCGTTATCTCAATGACAACTACGATGAAAATCCTGATTTTGTGTTCAACAAGCCTGAATACCGTGGGGCGACCATTTTGATTACAGGGGATAATTTTGGCTCTGGGTCATCGCGTGAGCACGCGGCTTGGGCCTTGGAAGATTATGGTTTTCGTTGCGTTATCGCAGGCTCTTTTTCAGATATTCACTATAATAACGAATTGAAAAACGGGATGCTACCTATTGTTCAGCCTCTAGAGGTTCGAGAAACACTGGCGGCATTGCCAGCAGGAGAAGAGATAACAATTGATTTGCCCAACCAAGTGATTCAATGCTCTGCAGGGACTTTTCCTTTTGACATTGACGGAGAATGGAAACGCAAATTGGTTCTTGGACTTGATGACATCGGCATTACGCTTCAATATGAGCAACTCATTGCCGATTATGAGGCTAAACGTCCGACTTACTGGCAATAAACGCAAGAGGGAAATCAACCCTCTTTTCTTTTTATGCATTTTAGAAATATGACGGTCCGTCCATTTTTTGGTATAATAAAGCTTATGAATAAGACACAGAAAATTGAAAACTATCAGATGATGTTGGCGCAAGCACAAGCGCTTTTTGCTAACGAGAAAAACCTTTTGCCAAATTTATCAAACGCCAGTGCCTTGCTGAATATGACCTTGCCAAACTCTGTTTTTACAGGTTTTTACTTGTTTGACGGTCAAGAATTGCTCCTTGGGCCTTTCCAAGGTGGGGTTTCTTGCGTTCACATTGCCCTTGGAAAAGGGGTTTGTGGCGAATCTGCAGCCAAACAAGAAACGATGATTGTGGCTGATGTTACCAAACACGCCAATTACATTGCTTGCGATTCAGCTGCAATGAGTGAAATCGTTGTGCCAATGGTCAAAGATGGTCAATTGGTTGGTGTTTTGGATTTAGACTCACGTTTAACCAATGATTATGACGCTATTGACCAAGAGTATTTGGAACAATTTGTGGCGCTGCTTGTCGAAAAATCGTATTGGAATTTGGATATGTTTGGAGTTGAAAAATAATGTATCAAGCGCTTTATCGAAAATACCGTAGCCAGACTTTCGATGAGATGGTGGGGCAAACGGTTATTTCGACGACCTTAAAACAAGCGGTCGCTTCGGGAAAAATTAGCCATGCCTACCTCTTTTCAGGACCTCGTGGAACAGGTAAAACAAGTGCGGCTAAAATTTTTGCCAAAGCGATGAACTGTCCAAATCAAGTTGACGGTGAACCTTGTAACCATTGTGACATTTGCCGAGATATTACCAATGGCAGTCTTGAGGACGTGATTGAAATTGATGCGGCTTCCAATAACGGTGTTGATGAAATTCGTGAAATCCGTGACAAATCGACCTACGCTCCTAGCCGAGCAACCTACAAGGTTTATATCATCGACGAAGTGCATATGTTGTCAACAGGCGCTTTTAATGCCTTGCTAAAGACCTTGGAAGAACCTACTGAAAATGTTGTTTTTATCTTGGCAACAACGGAGTTGCATAAGATTCCAGCAACTATTTTGTCGCGTGTCCAACGGTTTGAATTTAAGGCTATTAAGTTGGCGGATATTCGCGAACATTTGGTAGAGATTTTGGAGAAAGAAGGCATTGGGTATGACCCAGACGCTTTGACCTTGATTGCACGTTGTGCAGAAGGTGGGATGCGGGATGCCTTGTCTATCTTGGACCAAGCTCTCAGTTTAACCACTGATAATCAGGTGTCGCTAGCCATTGCCGAAGAAATCACAGGCAGCATTTCAATGGTTGCCCTAGATGACTTTGTGGCTAACGTTTTAGCCAATCAGACCACCCAAGCCCTAGCTAATTTGGAAACCATTTTTAATAATGGAAAGAGCATGAACCGCTTTGCGACAGAGTTGCTCAATTATTTTCGGGACCTTTTAGTGGTGCAATCTGGTGGGGAAAACACGCATAACAGCTCGACTTTCCAAGCTAATTTGGAAGTTTCACAAGATGATTTGTTTCACATGATTGACCTTGTGACCAAGCGCCTGCCTGAGATTAAAACGAGCTTGCAGCCTAAAATCTATGCTGAAATGCTCACCATTCAATTGTCAGAATGGCATAAAACCGCTGTAAGCCAAGACTTGCCAGAAAATATCTCTGAAGAGTTTGAGGCTTTGAAGGCTGAAATCAAGGACCTAAAACAGCAATTAGCCAAGGTATCGACGTCACCAGTGCCGAAAGAAACTCGGAAAAACACGGCCAAAGGCTTTACCTTTAAAGTGGACCGTGGCAAGATTTTGAAAATCATGGAAGAAACGGTGGCAGATAGCCGCACGTCAAGGGCCTATCTAGATGCACTCAAAGGGGCTTGGAACGAGATTTTAGACAGCATCTCCTCGCAAGACCGAGCCTTGCTGAATGGGTCAGAACCTGTTTTAGCCAATCAAGAAAATGCCATCTTGGCTTTTGAGGCTGCTTTTAATGCCGAGCAGGTCATGAAACGATCAAATTTAAACGATATGTTTGGCAATATCTTGAGCAAGGCTGCTGGCTTTTCACCGAATATTCTAGCGGTGCCACGCAAAGATTTTGATAGCATTCGACAAGAATTTGCTCAAAAGCTCAAGAAACAAAAACAAGGTCAGGTGCCAGAAGAAAAACAAGACACCAGTTTTATTCCAGAAGGGTTTGATTTTCTCACTGAAAAAATCCAAACCGTTGACGATTAAAAAAGAGTTTTCAATTAAGAAACTCTTTTACTATATGATGAAGGGAACTGAGTAAATCCTATGACAAAAGGTCGTTTTATATTTATTGCACTGATGTGTGCTTTGGAAACTTTTTATTTAAATGATTGTGTGTTTGAAGGGGATTACTTATTTGCCTTCTTTTGGGGCTTTTTGCTCTATCGTGACCTTCGGCATGTTTATCTTATCGATAAGGTGGTTAATAACCTCTGATTTATTGCCAAGAGGAGAGGCTGATTTCACCGCTACGCAGGAGTTTTTCCTGTCCATTATCAAGTGTTACCAGCAGATGCCCTTGATTGGTCACATCTGTAGCGACTCCTGAGAATAATTGGTCATTTTCCATAAAAGTCACTTGTTTGTTCAAAACAAGTGATTTTTCTTTATACACTTTAATCAAATCTTTTTCGGGAATGGTGAAAAAAAGCTTCCAAATTTCTGTGATGAGCTGATTGCGCGTGATGCTTGGTGGCTGATGAAAGAGAGAAGTTGCTTTGTTTGCCAAATCCTCAGGAAAATCTTGCAGGTAAAAATTGATGCCGACTCCGATGATGACATCTGTGATAAGCCCTGTTTCGACAGAAGAAATAGCTTCTGTCAAAATACCAGCTATTTTTTTGTCATCAAGATAGATGTCGTTGACCCATTTAATGTCTGTGTCAATGCCCGTCAATCGAGAAATGGCTTTGACCACGCTTGAAGCAACCATAAGCGTGTAGGGTTTCATGTCTTCAAAAGGAACGTTAGGTTTAAGGTGCATCGACATATAAATCCCCCCTTGCGGAGAGGTGTAAAATGGTCTGCCAAATCGCCCTTTTGCCATTTTTTGATAAGGAGCCAGATAAAGGTGAGGTGTTTTGGCTGTTTCTAAATGATTTTTGGCATCTAACTGGGTTGAATCGCTATCTTCATTTAAGGTCACAGGGGTATGCAGATTTTTGGCAATTTCTTCAGGCAAAAGCAGGTCGCTCGCAATAAGGCGGTAGCCCTTTTTTTTGACCGAATCAATCTGAACTCCCTTTTTTTCCAAAGTTTTCACAGCTTTCCAAATGGCACTCCGAGAAATCCCCAAATTCTGTGCCAAAGCTTCCCCACTCACATAATCAGGATGGGTGCTGAGGTAATGATACAATTTTTCGTAAGTTTTCATGCTTTTAGTATAATACATTTGAGCCTTGGCTGGCTAGTCCCAACTAAGAGAATGTACTTTTTTCAGCTGGCTATAGGTTTTTGGGCTAAAAAATGGTACAATAAACAGGTTAATGAGTCCCGATAAGACAATCTTGCCTATTTTCAAAGGGAGATTGGTACTTTGTAACTCTCGTTGTTTGCTAGCAAATAACGGTAAATCCTATGGTATTTCTAAAAATGAGTAATGCCATGGTATTTTTTAACAACTGCTTTTTATGGTGTCATATCAAGCAATTTTTAAAATTTTTAAGGGGGGACATTTTTTATGTCAGAACGTAAACTTTTCACGTCTGAATCTGTTTCTGAAGGGCATCCAGATAAGATTGCAGACCAAATTTCAGATGCTATTTTAGATGCTGTGCTGGAGCAAGATCCTGACGCACACGTTGCCGCAGAAACAGCTGTTTATACAGGTTCAGTCCATGTTTTTGGAGAAATTTCTACATCAGCTTATGTTGATATCAATCGTATTGTTCGTGATACGATTGCCGAAATTGGTTATACGAATGCGGAATATGGCTTTGCTGCAGAATCAGTTGGGGTGCATCCGTCTTTGGTTGAGCAATCGCCAGACATTACTCAAGGGGTTAATGAGGCCCTTGAAGTCCGTGGTCATGCCAATCAAGACCCATTGGATTTGATTGGAGCAGGTGACCAAGGTTTGATGTTTGGATTTGCCATTGATGAAACACCTGAATTGATGCCATTGCCAATTTCGCTTTCTCATAAATTGGTGAAAAAATTGGCGGATTTGCGTAAATCAGGTGAGTTGACTTACTTGCGTCCAGACGCTAAATCTCAAGTAACGGTTGAATACGATGAAAACGACAAGCCTGTTCGTGTGGATACGGTCGTGATTTCAACCCAACACGCTCCTGAGGTTAGCAACGAGCAAATTTACCAAGATGTTGTAAACAAGGTGATTAAGGCTGTTATTCCTGAAAAATACCTAGACGATGATACGACATTCTTGATTAATCCGACAGGGCGTTTTGTTATCGGTGGACCGCAAGGAGATTCAGGTCTAACTGGTCGTAAGATCATCGTGGATACTTACGGTGGTTATGCGCGTCACGGTGGCGGTGCCTTCTCAGGTAAAGATGCCACTAAGGTTGACCGCTCAGCTTCTTATGCCGCGCGCTATATTGCCAAAAATATCGTTGCTGCTGGTTTGGCTAGCAAAGCAGAGGTGCAATTGGCTTACGCTATCGGTGTGGCTCAGCCAGTTTCTGTTCGTGTGGACACTTTCGGAACAGGTACCGTTGCTGAAAACAAAATCGAAGCAGCCGTTCGTCAGGTCTTTGACCTACGCCCAGCAGGTATCATCCAAATGCTTAATTTGAAACGTCCGATTTACCGTCAAACTGCCGCTTATGGCCACATGGGACGCACAGATATTGATTTACCGTGGGAAAAATTAGATAAAGTGGATGCCCTAAAAGCAGCCATCGACTAAATAAAACAATCGTTGTATCATGTATACAGCGATTTTTTATAACATAGGTTATATTTTTCTCTTTTTATGGCGGCAATTGATTTGTCAATCAGCATAATATGTGATAAAATGATAAAGTTGAATTCTAGCAGAAAGTTTTGAATATATGCGTAAAATTGTAATTAATGGTGGCAAACCTTTAAAGGGTGAAGTTGCTATTTCGGGTGCAAAGAATAGTGTAGTCGCTTTGATTCCTGCTACTATCCTTTCAGATGACGTTGTCACATTGGACGGTGTTCCTGACATTTCCGATGTTGATAGCCTAATTGAGATTATGGAAATCATGGGGGCAAAGGTAAAGCGAGAAGGCGATACGCTTGAAATTGACCCTCGTGGCGTTAAAAATCAACCAATGCCTTATGGCAAAATCAATAGCCTTAGAGCGTCTTACTACTTTTATGGGAGTTTGTTGAGTCGTTTTGGTGAGGCAACAGTGGGCTTGCCTGGTGGTTGTGACCTAGGTCCACGTCCCATTGACCTTCATTTGAAAGCTTTTGAAGCTATGGGAGCCTCTATTTCCTATGAAGGTGAAGCCATGCGTCTATCAACAGAAGGTGAGCCGATTCACGGGGCACACATTTACATGGATACGGTGAGCGTTGGGGCAACCATCAATACCATGTTGGCGGCGACTAAGGCAAAGGGACGTACAACGATTGAAAATGCGGCGCGTGAGCCAGAAATCATTGATGTGGCGACCTTGTTGAATAACATGGGAGCTCATATCCGCGGGGCTGGTACAGATATCATCACGATTGAAGGGGTTGACTACCTGCACGGGACACGCCACCAAGTCATTCCTGACCGTATCGAAGCAGGGACTTATATTGCTCTAGCGGCAGCAATTGGGGAAGGTATCCGCATCACCAACGTGCTTTATGAGCATTTGGAGAGTTATATTGCCAAGCTTGAAGAAATGGGCGTTCGCATGACGATTGAAGAAGATGAGATTTTTGTTGAAAAGCAATCCACCTTGAAAGCGGTAACGGTGAAAACCTCTCCTTATCCAGGCTTTGCGACGGATTTGCAACAACCCATCACACCTTTGCTCTTGAAAACAGAAGGGCGTGGCATGATTTTAGATACGATTTATGAAAAACGCATCAATCATGTGGCGGAGTTGGCTCGAATGAGTGCAGATATTTCAACGGTTGGTGGTCGCATTGTTTACCAAGGTCCAAACAAATTAACAGGAACAGTGGTGAAAGCATCTGACTTGCGTGCGGGAGCAGCTCTTGTGATTGCAGGTTTGATGGCAGAAGGCCGTACAGAAATTACCAATGTCGAATTTATTTTGCGTGGTTATTCAAGTATCATTGAAAAACTCACTTCTTTGGGTGCTGATATTGCATTGATTGAAGAGTAAAAAGGGGCTACGAGTTAGCCTCTTTTTGATTAGTTAAAAAGAAGGTGTGTTATAATAGGGACATGGATATTTGGACACAATTAGGGCGGTATGCTTCGTTTGAAACCGACCGTACCCGCTTACGCCCTTTTGCTTTTTCAGACCGCTTGGATTTTTTTGATATTTGTCAGGATGCTGACAATTTGCGTTTTATTTTTCCAAGTTGTCAGGCTCAAGCCGAAAGTGATTACGTCATGGTTCACTATTTTATGA
Source organism: Streptococcus sp. UBA632 (assembly GCF_002300045.1). Taxonomy (NCBI): domain Bacteria; kingdom Bacillati; phylum Bacillota; class Bacilli; order Lactobacillales; family Streptococcaceae; genus Streptococcus; species Streptococcus sp. UBA632. The sequence goes on from NZ_DBPA01000029.1 coordinate 48,279, forward strand.
AAGAGCCGCTTGGGGTTTGGGCAATTGAGGACAAGGTGAGCGGCAAGATGATTGGTTGCATTCGCTTTGAAAAATTGGACAGCCGCCGTGCGACGACTGAAATTGGCTATTTTTTGCACCGCGATTTTTGGGGACAGGGTCTGATGACTGAGTGTTTAAAAACGCTTTGCTTTTTGAGCTTTCAAGAATTGGGGCTGCAAGGTTTGCGCATTGTGGCACATAAGGAAAATATTGCCAGCCAAAAAGTGGCGGAAAAATCAGGTTTTTGTTTAAAAAGGCGATTTAAAGGGAGCGACCGTTACACCCATAAAATGCGGGATTATGTGGATTATCAATTGAACAGGAGGGATTACCGTTATGAGTAAGCATCAACAAATATTGGAATACTTGGAAAATCTTCCTGTTGGGAAACGCGTTAGCGTACGCAGCATCTCCAATCACCTTAACGTGAGCGATGGAACTGCCTACCGTGCCATAAAAGAAGCTGAAAATCGTGGCATCGTGGAAACCAAGCCACGCAGCGGTACTGTGCGCATTGAGAAAAAATCAACCGTTCGTATTGAACGCCTCACCTATGCTGAAATTGCTCGCATCACGGATTCGGAAGTTTTGGCAGGAAAATCAGGCCTGCACCGTGAATTTAGCAAATTTACGATTGGTGCCATGACCCGTGACAATGTTTTGCACTACCTCGTCAAAGGCGGGCTTTTGATTGTTGGGGACCGAGAAAATATTCAATTGCTGGCGCTAGAAAAGCAAAATGCCATTTTGGTGACAGGTGGCTTGCCTGTTTCAGAAAATGTGCTTTGCTTGGCAGATGAATTGGCCATTCCTGTCATGGTGTCCCATTATGACACCTTTACCGTGGCAACCATTATCAATCACGCCTTGTCTAATTTGCAAATCAAACGCGATTTGACGACCGTTGAGCAATTTTACCAAAAGAAAGACGATTACGGTTTCTTGCGAGAAGGCGATACCATTGGCGAATTTAATGACATGATTAAGCAGACGCGTAATGTCCGTTTTCCTGTAATCAATGACAAAAACGTGGTCATTGGGGTGGTCAGTATGCTAGATGTCTTGGGCAAGGAAAATGCAACGCCCATCAAAAGCATCATGTCCCGCAATTTGATTGTGGCAAAACCGCAAGCCAGTCTTGCCAATATTAGCCAAAAAATGATTTTTGAAGATTTGAATATGTTGCCTGTTGTGGCGGAAGATTTGACCTTGTTGGGTGTCATCACCAGACGTCAGGTGGTCGAAAACCTCCCCAACCTCCAACATTCTCACCTTCACACTTACAGCGAGCAGCTGTTGGCTAGTTTGCATCAAAAAGATGATGTTTATCGTTTCACTGTGGAACCAACCATGATTGATAGCTCGGGTAATTTTTCACAAGGCATTTTGACCGAATTTCTCAAAGACATTAGCGTGCGGGCATTGACCAAGAAATACCAAAAAAACATTGTCATGGAGCAGCTCATGCTTTATTTTGTGCGTGCCGTGCAAATTGACGATTGCTTGGAAATTCGCCCACGATTGATAACGGAAAAACGCCGTAGTTCTGTCATTGATTTTGAAATTTTGCTGGACAATCAAATCGTCGCAAAAGCTTTGGTGACAACGAAAATTAACTGAGAGCTTACGGGCTATTTTTGACCTTTACACCAGTTCGGTGTATAATGAATACTGATTAATTTTGAACGATGAAAAGGGAGTACAAACGATATGATTACATTAAAATCAACTCGTGAAATTGAAGCTATGGACCGTGCAGGTAATTTTTTAGCTTCAGTTCACATTGGTTTACGTGACTTAATCAAACCAGGCTTGGATATGTGGGAAGTGGAAGAATATGTGCGTCGTCGCTGTAAAGAAGCCAACGTATTGCCCCTTCAAATTGGGGTGGATGGTTCTGTAATGGACTACCCCTATGCCACTTGTTGTGGTTTAAATGATGAAGTGGCTCACGCTTTTCCACGTCACTACATTTTAAAAGAAGGCGATTTGCTTAAAGTTGATATGGTTTTGAGTGAACCGCTTGATAAATCTGTTGTGGACGTGTCAAAATTGGACTTTGACAATGTTGCTCAAGTGAAAAAATATACCCAATCTTACTCAGGTGGTTTGGCGGATTCTTGCTGGGCTTATGCAGTTGGAAATGTTTCAGAAGAAGTTAAAAACTTGATGGACGTTACCAGAGAATGCCTTTATATCGGTATTGAAAAAGCGGTTGTCGGCAATCGTATCGGTGATATCGGTGCAGCCATTCAAGAATACGCTGAAAGCCGTGGTTACGGTGTGGTTCGTGATTTAGTTGGTCACGGTGTTGGTCCAACTATGCACGAAGAACCAATGGTGCCTCATTATGGTAAGGCTGGTCGTGGGCTTCGCTTGCGTGAAGGCATGGTCTTGACCATTGAACCAATGATTAACACAGGCACTTGGGAAATTGATACGGATATAAAAACTGGCTGGGCTCACAAAACCCTAGATGGCGGCTTGTCATGCCAATACGAACACCAATTTGTGATTACCAAAGATGGTCCAGTTATCCTAACTAGCCAAGGAGAAGAAAGAACGTATTAAGCATGGAGCGTAAGCAACAACGATTAGATGCTTTGTTGTCTAAATTGCAGTGGCAGCCATTACAAGTTTATGTCAAACATTATCAAAGTGCAGAGATGGATTTATCGGCTGTCGCAGTTGCTTACTACCTCATGTTGACAGCTTTTCCCTTGATTGTGATTGCTGCAAATATCTTTCCCTATCTCAATTTAGACATCTCAGTCTTATTGTCGTTTATGGAGAAAAATTTGCCAACCAATATCTATCCAACGGTTTCTGCCATTACCACGGATATTTTTTCAAACCCATCTGGCGGTATTTTGGGAGTGGCGACTTTGACGGCCTTTTGGACCATGTCCAAATCACTAACATCACTGCAAAAAGCCATCAATAAGGCTTATGGTGCATCACAACACAGGGATTTTGTGGTGGGGCGTTTGATTGGCATTTTAGCTGGTCTGCTCATTTTGTTCCTCTTGACCTTTGTGCTGATTTTTTCATCTTTTTCAAAAGCTATTTTGCAACTCATCAGCCGTCATCATCCTTTAGATGACACACTGGTAAAAATGCTTTTGAGCCTAGCACAACCCGTCACGGTGCTGACCATTGTGTTTGGCATTATGATTTTGTATTTCATTTTGCCCAATGTTAAAATTCGGTGTTTCCGCTTCATTTTGCCAGGAACCGCTCTGACCTCTATTGTTCTTGTTTTCCTGAATAATTTATTTAGTCAGTATGTTTTGAGGACTTTTGAACGCATGGTTGACCTTAAAGTTTTCGGGTCGATTATGATTTTTGGTTTGATGATGTGGTTCATCTTTTTGGCACGCATTTTGATTTTGGGGGCTGTTTTCAATGCCACTTATCAAGAGCTGAGTCAAGGCAAGATGGAAAGCAGACGTGGGGATATCTTATCCATTTTAAACCGCCGAAAAAAGAACACCCCATCAGATAAAAAAGACAAGTAAAAAAGCTATCATTTTAAGAGAATGGTAGCTTTTATTGATTATCTCGGAAAACAAGTAACTTACTGAGCACGTAGTTTAGGACGATGATAAGCACTTGCGAGAAGATGGTTTCCACCATGTTGACCATGGCGATGTTATCGTTGACGAATTGTCCGATAATTTGTGGGTATTTGGTAACGAGAAGGTAAGCCAAAGCCAAGTCCAACACAAGGGTTGCCAAGCGAGCCATGAAAAATTTGACCAAACGTCTGAACCAGCCCGTGCGAACTTGGTTAAAAACAAAATAATCATTGGTCACAAAGGCAAAAATAATGGCAACAATGTTAGCGACAACGGCTGAAAAGGTCGCTGATTGGGTGAGTGAGAAAAAGGCTACCCGAGTTACCATGTAAACAAGGGTTGTCAAGACACCGAAAAACAAGTATTTAAAAACTTCGTTAGAGATTAATTTTTTCATAGAACTACTATATCAAATTTTTGGTATTTGTGCTATACTTTAAAATGTTGTGCAAACGACCCTTGACGCTTATTTCCCTTTCGTCAAGCATATTAAAGACGTGGAGTGTAAAACTCTGACGTTAAAGGAGAAAGTTATGAAATCATTGACTGTTCGTGACCTTGCTCAAGTGGCTTTTGTGGCTGCTTTGTATGTTGTTTTAACGATAACACCGCCTTTAAATGCCATTTCCTACGGTGCCTACCAATTTCGTGTATCAGAAATGTTGAATTTTATGGCTTTTTACAATCGTAAGTATATTATTGGTTTGACACTGGGTTGTATGATTGCCAATTTTTACAGTTTTGGTTTGATTGATGTTGTCGTCGGAAGTTTATCAACGCTTGTTTTTGTAAGCTTGGGTGTTATGCTCTTTGACCGCTACAAGGACCAATATCTATTTAATGGCTTGTTTAATAAGGCTTTCTTTTATTTTTCGTTTTTCTTTTCAGCGTCTATGTTCACAGTCGCATTAGAATTGCATTTCTTTGGTGCACCTTTCTGGTTGACTTGGTTCACCACAGCTATGGGAGAATTGGCATCCTTGCTTATCGGTTCTCTGATCATGGACCGATTAAGCAAGCGCATCAATCTCAGTGCTTAAGCATAAGGCAAAGCTTTCTTTTGAAGAAGGCTTTTTTCGTTTCCTTTTTGTTAAGAATTCGTAAACTTTTAGTAAGACTTTTTGACAATATATGTTAAAATAATAGTATGAAAAAGCGTATTCAAAACCTGGTTGACCTACTCAACCAATACCGAAAAGAGTATTATACAGACGATAAACCAACGGTGTCAGATAGTGAATATGACGTCCTTTACCGTGAATTAGTTGACCTTGAAAAAGCACATCCAGAGTGGATTTTACCCAATAGCCCAACACAAGAAGTCGGTGGGCTTATTTTAGAGGGCTTTGAAAAGTACCAACACCAAGTTCCTCTATATAGCTTACAAGATGCCTTTTCACGTGAAGAATTGGACGACTTTGACCGCCGTGTCAAATCAGAATTTCCAAATGCCTCTTACATGGCTGAGTTGAAAATTGATGGCTTGTCTATTTCGCTGGTTTATGTCGACGGTGTCTTGCAAGTGGGGGCGACTCGTGGCGATGGTTCGGTTGGCGAAAATATCACTGAAAATGTCAAACGCATCAAGGATATTCCCCACCGTTTGAAAGAACCGCTCACGATTACTGTGCGTGGTGAGGCTTACCTTCCCAAACAATCCTTTGACAAAATCAACGAAGAACGTCGTGAAAATGGACAGACTGAATTTGCCAATCCTAGAAATGCAGCGGCGGGTACTCTGCGTCAGTTAAATACGGCAGTTGTTGCTAAGCGCCAACTGGCTACTTTCTTGTACCAAGAAGTAGGAGCAACTCAGATGACCACACAAAATGCGGTCTTGGATGAGCTGGCGCGTTATGACTTTTCGGTGAATACTAAGCGTATCACCACGTCATCGATGGATGAGATTTGGACCTTTATCCAAGACATCGCTGAAGAGCGTGACCGTTTGCCTTATGATATTGACGGGATTGTTATCAAGGTAAACAGCCTAGCCATGCAAGAAGAACTTGGTTTCACAGTGAAAGCACCACGCTGGGCCATTGCTTATAAATTTCCGGCAGAGGAAAAGGCAGCTGAAATCCTATCCGTTGACTGGACCGTTGGACGAACAGGGGTAGTGACGCCAACCGCTAACTTAACACCCGTTCAATTGGCAGGGACGACCGTTAGCCGAGCAACCTTGCACAATGTGGACTACATTGCCGAAAAAGACATTCGTATCGGTGATACGGTTATTGTTTACAAGGCTGGGGACATTATTCCTGCTGTTCTTCATGTGGTTGAAAGTAAACGCGACCAGCAAGTACCGATGCCAATTCCGACACAGTGCCCATCTTGCGGTAGCGAGTTGATTCATTATGAGGATGAAGTGGCTCTGCGTTGCATCAACCCACTTTGTCCAAGCCAAATTCAAGAGCGTTTGACCCATTTTGCTAGCCGTGATGCCATGAACATTACTGGTTTAGGACCGTCAATGGTCAAAAAACTTTTCGAGGCCAATTTGGTTCATGATGTGGCGGATATTTACCAGTTGAGCGTGGCGGATTTGCTGACTTTGGATGGTGTCAAAGAAAAATCAGCAGAAAAACTCTATCAGGCTATTCAGGTTTCCAAGGCTAATTCTGCGGATAAATTGTTGTTTGGCTTGGGAATTCGTCATGTGGGAGCTAAGGTTAGCCGCCAATTATTAGAAGTTTTTGAAACGATTGATGCGTTAGAGCAAGCACCCGTGGATGCGATTGCTAACATTGATGGCATTGGAAATGTCATCGCTAATTCTCTGCACAGCTATTTTGCAAAAGAAGAAGCCCAGACCTTGCTGGCAGAATTGCGAACAGTTGCGGTTAATTTTGCTTATCTAGGTCAAAAAGCGTCCGCTGATGCCCAATTGTCAGGCTTGACCATCGTATTGACTGGAAAATTGGAGCATTTCACTCGCAATGAAGCCAAGGAAAAATTGCAAGCATTGGGAGCAAAAGTAACTGGTAGTGTGTCTAAAAAGACAGACCTTGTGATTGCTGGGGCTGAGGCAGGCTCAAAATTGGACAAGGCACAAAGTTTGGGCATTACCATTCGTGATGAGGAATGGTTAGCAGGTTTATAATGGATGTCGAGGTATTTTATGGAAAAGACAAAAAAACGTGCACGTTTAATCTATAATCCCACTTCTGGACAAGAAATCATGAAAAAAAATGTCGGAGAAGTATTGAATATATTGGAAGGGTATGGCTATGAGGCCTCTGCATTTCAGACGACCCCAGAACCTAATTCAGCCCGAGATGAAGCGAAACGAGTGGCTCAAGACCATTTTGACTTGGTCATTGCAGCTGGTGGTGATGGCACCATTAACGAAGTGGTTAATGGGATTGCACCGCTGGAACACCGTCCAAAAATGGCTATCATCCCAACAGGAACAACCAATGATTTTGCACGTGCCCTAAAAATTCCTCGTGGCAATCCTATCGAAGCGGCTAAGATTATCGGGAAAAATCAAACCATTGCCATGGACATTGGGCAAGCGCGTGAAGATGTTTATTTCATCAACATCGCAGCGGCGGGTTCTTTTACAGAATTAACTTACAGCGTGCCTAGCCAGCTCAAGACCATGTTTGGCTACTTGGCTTACTTGGCCAAAGGGGTGGAGTTGTTGCCTAGCATTCGGACGGTACCTGTTCGGATCACTTATGAAAATGGCGTCTTTGAGGGCGATGTTTCCATGATTTTTGCGGCCATTACTAACTCTGTCGGTGGTTTTGAGCAAATTGCCCCAGATGCCAAATTAGACGATGGCAAGTTTACCTTGATTTTAGTGAAAACGGCTAACCTCATTGAAATCCTGCACTTGATTCGCTTGGTGCTTGATGGTGGTAAGCACATTGGAGATAAACGCATTGAATACATCAAGACGGATTTTCTTAAAATTGAGCCTTTGTCTGATAGCAGAATGATGATTAACTTGGATGGCGAATACGGTGGCGATGCCCCAATCAAACTCCGTAACTTGAAAAATCACATCACATTCTTTGCCAATACCGATGAAATTTCAGACGATGCTTTGGTGTGGAACCAAGAGGATCGCGAATTAGAAGAAATGGCTCAAAAATTCTCAAAAGAAGTTGATGGATTAGATAATCATTAAAATATTTTTTGATAGAATATGATTTAACAGTCTAAAATGGTCGAAGGACCTTTTAGGCTTTTTTGTTTTTATTTAGGGTTTTTTAGTCCTCTTTTTTGTAAAGAATGTGTAACAGTTTTATCATTTTTAAAAAATATAAGAAAAATCTTGAAATTTTCATGACAGTATTTTAAAATCATGTTATAATTTTATTAAACATAAAGCGATTACAAAATATTAGCGACAGGGCTAGAAATTTGCCTGTATGGGATCTTTAAAATTGGAAATAGCCTTAGAACAAGGCTGTTTTTTGTTTAGCTTTATGTTTAATAAAAAGAGGGAGGATGTTTGATGGACGTAAGTGAAGCACTGAGAACTTTTGGAACGGGTGAAAATTACCATGCTCAGCACTATTTTGGTTTTCATAAGGAAAACCGAGACGGCAAAGATGGCTATGTTTTTAGAGTATGGGCTCCAAATGCTCAGGCTGTTCATCTTATCGGCGATTTTACACAATGGAGAGATAATCCACTGGCAATGAAGCGAAATGTAGCGGGGGTTTGGGAGGTATTTACAGACCAGCCTAAGCCAAATCAATTGTATAAGTACTTGGTGAAACGCTCAACAGGACATGAGGTTGAAAAGATTGACCCATTTGCGTTTTACTTTGAACAAAGACCAGGTACCGCTGCAGTCATCACGGATTTTCCAGAGAAGAAATGGAAAGACTCACTTTGGTTGGCGCGACGAAAACGGTTTGGTTTTCAAAAACGCCCAGTCAATATTTATGAAGTGCATGCTGGGTCTTGGAAGAAACACGCCGATGGTCGCCCTTACCAATTCAAGGAATTAACGGAAGAATTGGTGCCTTATTTGGTGGAGATGAACTATACGCATGTTGAATTGATGCCTTTGATGGCTCACCCTCTTGATGCCAGCTGGGGCTATCAGCTGATGGGCTATTTTGCATTTGAGAGCAGTTACGGAACACCTGTGGATTTTCAAAATTTCGTAGAGGCTTGTCACATCAATAATATCGGTGTTATTGTCGATTGGGTCCCTGGTCACTTTACCATAAATGATGATGCTTTGGCGTATTATGATGGCACGCCGACCTTTGAATATCAGGATTACGATCAAGCACATAATCGTGGCTGGGGAGCTTTAAATTTCGATCTTGGCAAAAATCAAGTTCAGTCCTTTTTGATTTCGAGTGCCAAGTTTTGGATTGATTATTACCACTTGGATGGGATCCGAGTTGATGCCGTCAGCAATATGATTCACCGTGACTACGATATTGGTCCTTGGACACCAAATAAAGATGGCGGCAACCGCAATTACGAGGGCTATCATTTTCTGCAAAAATTGAATACCGTCATTAAAGAAGCTTATCCTGACGTGATGATGATTGCCGAAGAAAGTACCAGCGGGACAAAAGTCACTGGCCCTGTGGAATGGGATTCGCTAGGGTTTGACTACAAGTGGAACATGGGATGGATGAACGACATCTTAAAATTCTATGAAGAAGATCCTGTTTATCGGAAATACGATTTTAATCTAGTGACTTTTAGTTTCATGTATGTTTTCTCGGAGAATTTCCTCCTAGCTTTGTCGCATGATGAAGTCGTGCATGGTAAAAAAAGCATGATGCACAAAATGTGGGGAGATCGCTACAATCAATTTGCAGGATTGAGAAACCTCTATACCTATCAGATTTGCCACCCAGGTAAGAAACTCTTGTTTATGGGAAGCGAATTTGGTCAGTTTTTGGAGTGGAAATACAATGACCAATTGGAGTGGGGAAATTTAGAAGACGACCTCAACCGTAAAATGCTTGGTTTCACCAGTCGTTTAAATCAATTTTACAAGGATAACAATGTGCTTTGGAAGATTGATGACAGCTATGATGGCATTGAAATCATTGATGCGGACAATAAAGATGAGACGGTCTTGTCCTTTATTCGCAAAAATGAAGAAGGGGATATGCTGGTCTGTATTTTCAATATGGTGCCAGTCGAGCGGAAAAACTTCACGATTGGGGTGCCAGTAGCGGGCGTTTATGAGGAAGTCTGGAATACCGAACTCGCTGAATTTGGCGGGGTTTGGCAAGAAAACAATCCACAAACACGCACTCAAGACGGGCTTTGGAAACATTATGAAAATACCTTGAGTTTCACCTTGCCAGCCTTGGGAGCAAGCATTTGGAAATTAAAACGGCGTATCATAAAAACTATTCCTAAGAAAGGAACATAAAATGAGAAATGAAATGTTAGCACTCATCCTCGCAGGAGGACAGGGGACACGTCTTGGAAAATTAACACAGAACATCGCCAAACCAGCGGTTCAGTTTGGTGGGCGTTATCGTATTATTGACTTTGCACTTTCAAACTGTGCTAACTCAGGCATTTCAAATGTTGGTATTATCACACAATACCAACCATTAGCCTTAAATAGCCACGTGGGAAATGGTTCAAACTGGGGGCTAGATGGCATCAATTCTGGTGCGACCATTTTACAACCTTATTCTGCTACGGAAGGGAATCGTTGGTTTGAAGGAACCAGCCATGCCATTTATCAAAATATGGATTATATTGATAGCATTGACCCTGAGTACGTTTTGATTTTGTCAGGGGACCATATTTACAAGATGGATTATGCGGATATGTTGCAAACCCATAAAGATAATATGGCTAGTTTGACGGTAGCTGTTATTGATGTGCCGTTGAAAGAAGCCAGCCGTTTTGGGATTATGAATACAGACACCAACGATAGAATTGTTGAATTTGAGGAAAAACCAGAACATCCAAAATCAACCAAGGCTTCAATGGGGATTTACATTTTTGATTGGAAACGCCTGCGTGAAGTCCTCATCAATGCTGAAAAAAATAACGTTGATATGTCTGACTTTGGTAAGAACGTGATTCCAGCTTACCTTGAAGCTGGGGACCGCGTTTACACTTACAATTTCAACGGCTACTGGAAGGACGTTGGAACGATTGAATCGCTTTGGGAAGCCAATATGGAATACATCGGGGAAGACAATGAGCTTCACAGCCGTGACCGCTCATGGAAGATTTATTCTAAAAACCTCATCGCTCCTCCTAATTTCATTACAGAAGAAGCTGATGTTAAAGATTCGCTCGTTGTCGATGGGTGCTTTATTTCGGGGAAAGTGGAGCATTCTATCCTATCAACCAATGTTCAGGTGAAAAAGGGAGCTCAGATTAAGGATTCCTTTATCATGAGCGGAGCAATTATTGGAGAAGGTGCCAAAATCACGCGTGCCATTATTGGGGAAAATGCCGTTATCGGTGATGATGTCGAAATTGATGGGACAAATGATGAAGTGCAAGTTGTGGGCTACGGTGAAGTAGTAGGAGGTCAAAATGAAGCGTGATAAATATACTGCAGTTTTGGGAAATGCGGTGGTCTACCATGATATGTCAACCTCGACTGAAAAACGTCCTTTGGCAAATCTGCCATTTGATGGCAAGTACCGTCTGATTGATTTTCCATTATCAAACCTAGCCAATGCAGGTATTCATAACATTTATGCTATCTTTAGAGGACACAATATTCACTCGGTTTTCGACCATGTGCGTAGCGGTCGTGAGTGGGGGCTAAATACGCTATTGAGCCATTATTTTCTTGGCTTTTACGAAGAACAACACAGCAGCGAGTTGGCCAATCGTGATTACTACGAACAGATTTTGACTTACTTAAAACGCTCAGGCAGTGAGCAAACGGTTTACATGAATTGTGACATCTTATGTAACATTGATTTGGCACAAGTCATTCACCTGCACGAAGTCAGCGACGGCAATATTACCGTTGTTTACAAAAAAATGCCTAAGGAAGCCATCTCTGATGCCAATGAAATCCTTGATATTGATGAAACCGACCATGTGATTAGACGCACGACTATTGATGACAATTTGGAATTGCAAAAAATGTCTGCTGATATTTATGTGGCTAAGACACCGTGGTTGATTAACCGCTTGGAAGAAGAAATGAAGCGAGAAGAGCCACGTCGTCTACGTTACTTCTTGCGTGAGTTGTCGCTCACTAGCAACGCTCTAGCCTTTGAATACACGGGCTATCTCTCAAATATCTTCTCTGTTAAATCTTACTACGATGCCAACATGGATATGCTCAATGCTCAAAAATTCTATTCATTGCTTTATACCAACCACAAGATTTATACGCGCGTGAAAAATGAAGAGGCGAGCTATTTCTCAAACGAATCACAGGTAACCAACGCCCAATTTGCGTCTGGTAGCATTGTGAAGGGACGTGTTGAGCATTCTATTGTGTCGCGTAATTGCTACCTTTCTAAAGATTCGCAAGTCACAGGTAGCATTCTCTTTCCAAAAGTAACGGTCGGTGAAGGTGCTGTGGTTGAAAATGCCATTGTCGATAAGAATGTTATCGTGCACCCAGGCGTTGTCATTCGAGGCACTAAGGAAAACCCACTTGTTATTAAAAAAGGTTTAGAAATCACTGAGGATATTATAGAATGAAACTATTGTTTGTTGCGGCAGAAGGGGCACCCTTTGCCAAGGCAGGCGGATTAGGCGATGTCATTGGGGCATTGCCTAAATCCCTTGTCAAAAAAGGTCATGAGGTTGCTGTGGTTCTGCCATATTATGACATGATTGATGTTAAATTTGGCGATCAAGTCGAAGACGTCCTGTATTACTACACCAATGTGGGTTGGCGTCATCAATACGTGGGCGTTAAGCGTTTGGTAAAAGATCAAGTCACGTTTTACTTTTTAGATAATCAATACTATTTTTTCCGTGGTCATATCTATGGCGATGGGGATGACGGGGAGCGCTTTGCTTTCTTCCAATTAGCTGCGATTGAATTGATGGAAAAAGTGGCTTTTATCCCTGACCTTGTCCATGTACATGATTATCACACAGCTATGATTCCTTTCTTGTTGAAGGAAAAATACCACTGGATTCAAGCTTATCAAGGCATTCGTACGGTCTTGACCATTCATAACTTAGAGTTTCAAGGGCAATACGACCCAGGAATGCTTTGGGATTTGTTTGGGGTTGGCTTTGAACGTTATGCTGACGGGACTTTACGCTGGAATGAGTGCCTTAACTGGATGAAGAGTGGGATTTTATATGCTGACCGCGTCACAACCGTTTCGCCATCTTATGCCCAAGAAATCAAAACTCCAGAATTTGGCAAGGGCTTGGACCAAATTCTACGCATGGAAAGTGGTAAACTAACAGGTATCACCAACGGTATTGACACTGACCTCTACAATCCTGAAACAGACCAATTGATTCCTTATGCTTTTTCTGCGTCGGATTTGACTGGAAAAATGCAGGATAAAAAAGCGCTTCAAGAGCGCCTTGGCTTGCCTGTGCGTGAAGACGTGCCTTTGATTGGGATGGTTTCCCGCTTAACAGACCAAAAAGGCTTTGGTTTAGTAGTCCATGAGCTGTGCCACCTACTTGAAAAAGATATCCAAATGGTGCTTTTGGGAACAGGTTATGACGGATTTGAAGCAAGCTTTTCTTGGTTTGCCCATGCTTTCCCAGACAAAATGTCTGCCAATATTACCTTTGACCTCGCCCTTGCCCAGCAGATTTATGCGGCTTGTGACCTCTTTTTGATGCCAAGTGCCTTTGAGCCATGTGGCTTGTCACAAATGATGGCTATGCGTTACGGCACCCTGCCTATCGTTCACGAAGTCGGTGGTTTGCGTGATACCGTTCTGCCTTACAACCCTTACGACCAGACAGGAACAGGCTTTAGTTTCCAAGAATTTTCAGGCTACTGGCTGACCAAAACCGTTGAAAGGGCCTTGGACCTTTATCATCATGACAAAGAAGCTTGGGAAATGCTGCAGCAAAATGCCATGGCTTGTGATTTTTCATGGGACACTGCCAGCCAAGCTTACGAGGACTTATATCGTTCTCTTTTCCAATAAAATTAACCAAAAGGAGCCTCTAAAAAGGCTTCTTTTTTACAAACTCCATACACAAAACAGACTCCCATTTTACATGGATTTGAAAGTAAACAAAGGTTAAGAATAATATGAGAAAACGCTTCCCTAATCTGCGATTTCGTTGACAATTCAGCAAAATAGGACTAAAATAACGGAGTAAAAAAATTTATAAAGGAGATTCATATCATGTTGAATTTAGCTATTTTAGCACTTGGTTTTGGTGTTCTAGGTGTCAGTATCGGTGAAGGTATCCTAGTAGCCAATGTAGCCAAATCAGCTGCACGTCAACCAGAAATGTTTAGCAAATTACAAACACTTATGTTCTTAGGGATTGCCTTCATCGAAGGTACATTCTTCGTACTTCTTGCTTGTACATTCTTCGTAACGACTAGATAACAGTTGGTATATCTTTAAGGGGGGGTAGAATTGGAAACTTCTGTGAATCCAACAGCGCAACTCTTTGGGATTGATTTTGACTTAACCATTCTCTCAATGTCACTGTTGACAGTGCTCATTACATTTTTGATTATCTTTATTTCAAGCCGCAATATGCAATTGAAACCAAAAGGAAAACAAAATGTGTTAGAGTGGGTGTATGAGTTCGTACAAGGAATTATTAAACCCAATCTTGGTCGCTATACTAGCAACTACAGTCTCCTCTTCTTTAGTTTATTCTTTTTCTTAGTGATTGCCAACAACATAGGGCTAGTCGCAAAAATTGAAATTGGTGGCTACAACTTTTGGTCATCTCCAACCTCTAACGCAGCCTACAACTTTGGATTGTCTTTGATGATGGCTGTTGTTATCCACGTTGAAGGTGTGCGTAAAAATGGTTTTAAGGAGTATTTGAAAGAATACCTCTCACCAACGCCAGCAATGTTACCAATGAATATTCTAGAGCAGTTTACGAACATCATTTCGTTGACGCTTCGTCTTTATGGTAATATCTTTGCCGGTGAAATCATTTTAGGATTGTTGGTGCAATTTTCAGATACTAGTATCTTTGCATGGCCAATAGCATTCGCCTTGAATGTTGTTTGGACAGGATTTTCGATCATGATATCTTGTATTCAAGCCTATGTATTTGTCATTTTGTCATCTGTTTACGTTGGTGACAAAGTGAATCACAAAGAATAATAAGAAAGGAGAAAGTATTTATGTCAACGCTTATTAATAGCACAAGTCTTGGTAACATTATTATTGTAACTGGCTCTTTTCTTCTCTTGCTTGTTCTCGTTAAATTATTTGCTTGGGACCAAATTACAGGCATTTTTAAGGCTCGTGAAGAGAAAATCGCCAATGATATTGATGATGCCAAAGCAGCTCGTGAAGAGGCTGAAGATTTGGCCGCTAAGCGTCAAACAGAATTAGCTGGTGCACGTTTGGAAGCAACGCAAATCATTGATGATGCCAAAGAAACTGGTAAAAATCAAGAAGCTAAAATCGTTGCTCAAGCGCATGAAGAAGCTAAACGTTTGAAAGAAAAAGCTAATCAAGACATCGCACTCAGTAAGGTAGAAGCCCTATCAAGTGTTAAAGGTGATGTTGCTGATTTAACCGTAATGTTGGCAGAAAAAATCATGGCGACAACGCTTGATAAGGAAGCTCAAAGCGATCTCATTGATAGTTATCTTGATAAGCTAGGAGATGCCTAATGGATAAAAAAACAGTAGCGCTTGTTGAACAGTATGCCAAAAGTTTCGTTGAAGTAGCTATTGAAAAAGATCAATTAGCAGCGCTTCAAGAAGAAACAGACGCCGTATTATCTGTTTTTCAGCAAACACGTTTAGCTAAAGTTTTATCAAGTATAGCTGTTTCGCGTGATGAAAAAGTAAAACTTGTTAGGTTGTTTCAAGAGTCTAGTTCAGTTTATATGAACAATTTTCTTGAGGTAATTTTACAAAACGAAAGAGAAGCGTTCTTAGAAGTGATTTTGAAGGAAGTCAAAGCGCAAATGGCTATCGCAAGCAATCAACATGATGCTGTGGTGACAACAGCTGTTGCTTTGACACCTAACCAAAAAGAACGTATCCTAGCGTTAATCTCCAAAAAATTTGGAATAACAGTAGGAAAATTGATTGAAAATATTGATGAGGCTATTCTTGGTGGCTTTATCATCAATGTGAACAACACAGTAATTGATACAAGCATTCAGCATCAATTACAAGAATTAAAAATGAATTTGAAATAGAAAGTGGTGTGACTTTTGGCAATTAATGCACAAGAAATTAGCGCTTTAATTAAAAAGCAAATTGAAAACTTCCAGCCAAATTTTGACGTCACAGAAACTGGTGTGGTCACTTATATCGGTGATGGTATCGCACGTGCTCGTGGTCTTGATAACACGATGAGTGGGGAACTTCTTGAATTTTCAAATGGTGCCTTTGGTATGGCTCAAAACCTTGAAACCAATGATGTTGGTATCATCATTTTAGGAGATTTCTCTACAATCCGTGAAGGCGATGTGGTAAAACGCACAGGTAAAATCATGGAAGTGCCAGTAGGTGAAGCCCTTATTGGACGTGTTGTTAACCCACTTGGTCAACCTGTGGATGGTCTTGGTGACATTAAAACCACAGCCACTCGTCCTGTTGAAGCACCTGCTCCAGGTGTTATGCAACGTAAATCAGTTTCTGAACCTCTTCAAACAGGCTTGAAAGCTATTGACGCCTTGGTTCCAATTGGACGTGGTCAACGTGAATTGATTATCGGTGACCGCCAAACAGGTAAAACATCTGTTGCGATTGATGCGATTTTGAACCAAAAAGGACAAGATATGATTTGTATCTATGTCGCTATCGGTCAAAAAGAATCAACCGTTCGTACACAAGTTGAAACCCTTCGTAAATACGGTGCCCTAGATTATACAATCGTTGTGACAGCCTCAGCTTCACAACCATCACCATTGCTTTACATCGCACCTTATGCTGGTGTTGCAATGGCAGAAGAATTCATGTATAACGGCAAACACGTTTTGATTGTTTACGATGATTTGTCAAAACAAGCGGTTGCTTACCGTGAACTGTCCCTTCTTCTTCGTCGTCCACCAGGACGTGAAGCCTACCCAGGTGACGTTTTCTATCTACACAGCCGTTTGCTAGAACGTTCAGCGAAAGTTTCAGATGAACTTGGTGGTGGTTCTATCACAGCCCTTCCATTCATCGAAACACAAGCAGGGGACATCTCAGCTTACATCGCGACAAACGTGATTTCGATTACTGACGGACAAATTTTCTTGCAAGAAAATCTTTTCAACTCAGGTGTTCGTCCTGCGATTGATGCGGGTTCTTCAGTATCACGTGTTGGTGGTTCTGCGCAAATCAAAGCCATGAAGAAAGTAGCTGGTACTCTTCGTCTTGACTTGGCTTCTTACCGTGAATTGGAAGCCTTCACGCAATTTGGTTCTGATTTGGATGCTGCTACACAAGCGAAATTGAACCGTGGACGTCGTACCGTTGAAGTGCTTAAACAACCTGTTCACAAACCACTTCCAGTTGAAAAACAAGTTGTTATCTTGTATGCACTAACTCATGGTTTCTTAGATGATGTGCCAGTTAACGATATCTTAGATTTCGAGCAAGCTTTGTATGATTACTTTGACGCTCATTACGAATCTATTTTTGAAACCATCCGTATAACGAAAGATTTACCAGAAGAATCAGTTTTAGACGCTGCTATTCAAGCTTTTAAAGAACAATCTGAATTCAAATAAGAGGGGGTAAGCATATGGCAGGCTCTCTTAGTGAAATTAAAGGGAAAATCGTTTCAACTCAGAAAACAAGTCATATTACTGGTGCCATGCAAATGGTATCAGCAGCCAAATTGACCAAATCTGAGCAGGCTGCAAAAGATTTCCAAATCTATGCTTCAAAAATTCGCCAAATCACTACGGATCTTTTAAAATCTGAATTGACAAGTGGTTCTAGCAATCCAATGTTGGTGTCACGTCCAGTGAAAAAAACAGGCTATATCGTGATTACCTCAGACAAAGGTTTGGTTGGCGGATACAATTCAAAAATCTTGAAAGCCATGATGGATTTGATTGCAGAGTACCATGCGGACAATGATAACTATGCCATCATCGCTATTGGTGGTATCGGTGCTGATTTCTTTAAAGCCCGTGGCATGAATGTTGTCTTTGAATTGCGAGGCCTTGAAGACCAACCGTCATTTGAACAAGTTGGTAACATCATTTCGCAGTCTGTTGAAATGTATAAAAACGAGTTATTTGATGAGTTGTACGTTTGTTATAACCATCATGTGAATAGCTTAACCAGTCAGGTTCGTGTTCAACAAATGCTTCCTATCGCAGAATTGGATGCCAATGAAGCAGCAGAAGAAGGCACATCTGGTTTTGAATTGGAACCAGACCGTGAAATGATTTTGGAACAATTGTTGCCGCAATACACGGAAAGCCTTATTTACGGGGCAATTGTAGATGCGAAAACTGCTGAACATGCCGCTGGTATGACAGCCATGCAAACGGCTACTGATAACGCCAAAAGTATTATTAACGATTTGACGATTCAGTACAACCGTGCGCGTCAAGCAGCTATTACACAAGAAATTACAGAAATTGTAGCGGGTGCTAACGCACTAGAATAAAAGAGAAATCTGTTTTCTAGCAAAAACGTATTTCTAAAAAATCTAAAAGGAGAAAAACATGAGCTCAGGCAAAATTGCTCAGGTTGTTGGTCCAGTCGTTGACGTCGCGTTCGATGCTGGTGACAAATTACCTGAGATTAATAATGCATTGATTGTTTATAAAGATGGCGATAAATCGAAAAAAATCGTTCTCGAAGTTGCTCTTGAACTCGGTGACGGTATTATTCGTACAATCGCTATGGAATCAACCGATGGGCTTACACGTGGATTAGAAGTTTTTGATACAGGTCGTGCTATTAGCGTGCCTGTTGGGACAGAAACACTAGGTCGCGTCTTTAACGTTCTTGGGGACACTATTGACCTTGAAGAACCATTTGCTGAAGACGCTCCTCGTGAACCTATCCACAAAAAAGCACCAGCTTTTGATGAATTATCAACATCATCTGAAATTCTTGAAACAGGAATCAAAGTTATCGACCTTTTAGCGCCATACCTTAAAGGTGGTAAAGTCGGTCTTTTCGGTGGTGCCGGTGTTGGTAAAACCGTTCTTATCCAAGAATTGATTCATAACATTGCCCAAGAACACGGTGGTATTTCAGTATTTACCGGTGTTGGGGAACGTACACGTGAAGGGAATGACCTTTACTGGGAAATGAAAGAATCTGGCGTTATTGAAAAAACAGCCATGGTCTTTGGTCAAATGAATGAACCACCTGGAGCACGTATGCGTGTAGCCCTTACTGGTTTGACTATCGCTGAATACTTCCGTGATGTTGAAGGCCAAGACGTACTTCTTTTCATTGACAATATCTTCCGTTTCACCCAAGCCGGTTCAGAAGTATCTGCCCTTCTTGGACGTATGCCATCAGCCGTTGGTTACCAACCAACCTTGGCTACTGAAATGGGTCAATTGCAAGAACGTATCACATCTACGAAAAAAGGTTCTGTAACCTCTATTCAAGCCATCTACGTGCCAGCCGATGACTACACTGACCCAGCGCCAGCAACAGCATTCGCTCACTTGGATTCAACAACCAACCTTGAACGTAAGTTGACTCAAATGGGGATTTACCCAGCCGTTGACCCACTTGCTTCAAGTTCACGTGCGCTTGCACCAGAAATTGTTGGTCAAGAGCACTACGATGTTGCGACAGAAGTGCAACGTGTTCTTCAACGTTACCGTGAATTGCAAGACATCATTGCCATTCTTGGTATGGACGAATTGTCTGATGAAGAAAAAACATTGGTTGGACGTGCACGTCGTATTCAATTCTTCTTGTCACAAAACTTTAACGTTGCGGAACAATTTACAGGTATGCCTGGTTCATACGTTCCCGTAGCTGAAACAGTTCGTGGATTCAAGGAAATTTTGGAAGGTAAATACGATGATCTTCCAGAAGATGCTTTCCGTAACGTGGGTCCAATCGAGGATGTTGTTGAAAAAGCGAAAAAAATGAACTACTAATGAGGTGATGCCATGACATATATGACTGTTCAGGTGGTAACACCCGATGGAATTCGCTATGATCACCATGCTAATTATATTTCAATAAAAACACCTGACGGTGAGATGGGGATTTTGCCAGACCATATCAACCTCATTGCCCCTTTGACAGTCCATGAAATGAAAATCCGTCGTACGGATGATGAAAATCACGTGGACTGGATTGCCATCAACGGTGGTGTTATCGAAGTCAAAGATAATCATGTCACTATTGTCGCTGATTCTGCTGAACGTGAACGCGATATTGACGTTAGCCGTGCCGAACGTGCTAAAATTCGTGCTGAACGTAGCTTGGAAAAAGCACAAAGTAACCATGATATCGATGAGGTGCGTCGTGCCCAAGTTGCTCTTCGTCGGGCATTGAACCGCATTAACGTGGGAAATAATAAAAAGTAAGAGAAATCTTTACTTTAACCGGCTCTTTGTCAACTGTAG
>NZ_DBPA01000029.1:68684-68833 GCF_002300045.1 Streptococcus sp. UBA632
CTCTCTGAGATGTTTTTTGATACACTCAAGTGCTCAAGTGGCTAATTTCATTTTAGAACTTTCAGATATCTTGCTTTTTTAAAATCGCTGTTAGATAAACTGATTTTATGGTATAATGGAAATAATTAAAATTCGATTTTATTAATGGG
>NZ_DBPA01000061.1:0-26637 GCF_002300045.1 Streptococcus sp. UBA632
TTTTTTCAAAAGCTTTTTTGAAACCTGATAGCTGTTGTCCTCTCATCAGACAACTATAACAGTTTACCATCTCTTGGATCTCTTGTCAATAACTTTTTTAAAGTTTTTTTAAAAAGATAAAAATAAAACAGCCAATACCGACTGTTTTATTTTATATCAAAACTATGGCACTATTCTGAGTCAGATGAGTCAGCCATTTTTTCTTTGACTTCATCATATGAAAGGGCATGTGCTTCTTGATTATCTTTGTCTTGTTCTTCAGGCATTTTTCCTGTTTCGTAAATAGACTTGATTTCAGCAGCATCAAGGGTTTCATATTTAAGAAGGGCTTCTGCAATAAGTTTATGTGTTTCACGGTTGTTATTGATGATATCAGCCGCTTTATCACGTGCTTCATTAAGCAGTTTACGAACTTCGTCATCAATCATTTGTGCGGTTTGAGCAGAATATGATTTTTCTGGTGACATTTGTCCTGTCATGACGGCATGGTTTCCTTCATATTGAACAGGTCCTAATGTATCACTCATACCATATTCAGTAACCATAGCACGTGCGATTTGGGTAGCTTGTTCAAAGTCATTTGACGCACCTGTCGTTTGAGCATTAAAGATAATTTCTTCTGCAACACGACCACCCATTAAACCAGCCAATTGTTCTTTCAAATCATCTTTTGAATGCAACATTTGGTCTTCTTTAGGAAGGGCAATCATGTAACCACCTGCGCGACCACGTGGAACGATCGTTACTTTGTGGACGACACGCGCACTTGAAAGCACCAAACCAACGATGGTATGTCCAGCTTCGTGGTAGGCCACCATTTCGCGTTCTTTTTGAGAAATCGTACGGTCTTTCTTAGATGGACCTGCAATAACACGATCTTCTGCCTCATCAATATCAGAAGCATCGATTTTCTTCTTATTACGACGTGCTGCAACTAAGGCTGCTTCGTTAAGAACATTTTCAAGGTCTGCACCAACAAATCCTGGTGTTTGTTGCGCGACAACTTTCAAATCAACGTCTGATGCCAAAGGTTTATTCTTAGCGTGAACGCGTAAAATAGCTTCACGTCCCTTAACATCTGGACTACCAACCAAAATCTTACGGTCAAAACGACCTGGACGAAGAAGAGCTGGGTCTAGGACGTCACTACGGTTGGTTGCTGCGATAACAATAATACTTTCGTTGCCTTCAAAACCATCCATCTCGATAAGAAGTTGGTTAAGGGTTTGTTCGCGTTCATCATTTCCGCCACCCATACCGGCACCACGACGGCGGCCGACAGCATCGATTTCATCTATGAAAATGATGGCACGTTCTGCTTTTTTAGCATCTTCAAAAAGGGATCTCACACGGCTTGCACCGACACCGACGAACATTTCAACGAAGTCAGAACCTGAGATAGAGAAGAATGGAACACCTGCTTCACCGGCAACGGCTTTAGCAAGAAGGGTTTTACCTGTTCCCGGAGGGCCTTCAAGAAGGACACCAGCAGGAATTCTAGCACCAAGTGCTTTGTATTTCTTCGGATTTTTCAAGAAGTCAACAACTTCAACTAGTTCTTGTTTTTCTTCTTCTGCACCGGCAACGTCAGAGAAACGTACTTTCACGTTGCCTTGGCTCTGAGATTTGGCTCTGTTTCGACCAAAGTTCATCGCTCCTCGTGCACCATTTCCGCCTTGGTTCATCATCATAAAGAAGAAGACAACCATCAAGATAAGTGGTACATAAGTGATGATATAAGTAATCCAAGCACCGCTAGAGCTTTCCTGTTTGACTGTTATAGAAACATCTGCATCCTCAGCAGCCTTGGTTAACGTTTCAACAGAAGAATCGCTTGGCAAAACAATTGACGTAAATTTGGTTACTTCAGCTGTTTTTCGACCTTCTAAAAATGGCAAGCTGGCACTTGTTTTCGTTGATTGTGCTTTGGTGTATTCACCACTAACTTCAATCACACTGCCGCTTGGTTGGTAAGTGATCGACTTAACATCCCCTGACTTAATGCGTTGCATTAAAGTCGAGTAATTAATTTGTTGACTTTGTGTACTTGATCCCCTTAAGTAATATTGAAAGGCTGTAATCCCTGCAATAATCAAAAGAATATAAATAAAGGAATTTCGAACAAAGCCATTATTTCTATTATTTTTCATACAATAATTTTAACCCTCTATTTATCTGAGTAAATTTCTTCTTTAAGGACTCCTACATATGGTAAATTACGATAATGTTCTGCATAATCAAGACCAAAACCAACAATAAACTCGTTTGGCACATCGTAGCACACATAATCTGCTTCAATATCAACCACACGACCTTCTGGTTTATCAAAAAGGGTAGCGATTTTTACAGAATTGGCTTTACGGTATTTAAACATATCTCGTAGGTAGAGCAAAGTACGTCCTGTATCAATGATATCTTCAACAAAGATAACATCACGACCTTCGATATTGGTATCGACATCTTTGAGAATTTTTACTTCACCGCTACTTGTTGTTTGGTTGCCGTAACTAGACACAACCATAAAATCCAATTCCACTTTGGTATCGATATGCTTTATCAATTCCGCGATAAAAGGAACTGAGCCTTTTAAAATACCAATCAAAAGAGGATTTTTACCATTATAATCTTTTGTTAATTGTTCGCCTAATGCTTTCGTTTTAGTAATAATCTCTTCCTCTGAGTACAAAACTTTTTCAATATCTTGTTCAAGCATGACATCACCTGTTTCTAATTTTTTCAATATGCAATGTGCCCTCCATTATACCATGTTTGGGAGCTTTTCTCAAATAAGTTTTACCGGCAACTAGTACAAAAATCACTTGACCGTCTTGCTCTCCCACAATTGCCTCTGAACGGTCTTGCAAGGAGATTTTTTCGTCAATAAATAGCCGCCGTAATTTTTTGGAAAAAGCACCAAAATCAATATAGTCACCTGGTTGTCTGTGCCTTAATTTAATGGGAGTCACATGATACAAAGGAATGCCTTTGTTATTCCTCTCATTATTAAAGTGAAATTGATACTGACCATATCTGACTATACCGCCATATTCTAGCATTTTTTGAGGTATTTCCCCATCGGTCTTAGGGCTGATTTTTGTGATGTGAAATTGCTTGGCATCTTTAATTAGTCGATAATCATTTTTAATGTGATAATCCAGATTTTGTCGCTGACGCAATAGATTAAGCATTTCTTCAAACTGAGCATGAGATACTTGCAAATCAGGAAATTGGCTTAGATAATCTTGAAAAAGGAAAAATTGCACGGCCTTACTTTGAGCTAAAAACTGTGAACAATCTGTTCTGTCAATGGTTGCCGTTAAATCTTGCAAAGCTTGAAAAAGCGTCTGACTTTCTTCGCCTAAATGCCGAAGAGCTTGTCTAAACTTTGGATTTTCTTGCTCTAAAGTTGGGAGGTATTGATTTCTAATGCGATTACGCAGGTAGTCCAAAGAAGCGTTAGAGGCATCTTCAAAATGGAAAATATCTGGTAAATCAGCCTTTGAAATGGTCAAAAATGGGCGAATGAGTTCTCCCGTTCCAAAAGAGCTAACCGCCTGCATTCCCGCTAAATAGCGAAGGCGGCTACCACGCAATAAACGCATCAAAATCGTTTCAGACTGGTCATCTGCATGGTGGGCAGTGACTACGGCAGTGTAGTTTTGTTCTGTCATGACTTTCTTGAAAAAAGCATACCTGAAATCACGCGCAGCTTTTTCTGAAAAAACACCTGAAAAAGCCGACATAAAAATCGGAATATGGTGCTCCCTTGCCCATTTTCTCAAATAAGCCTCTTCTTCTTCTGAAGCTGCTCGCTGCTTGTGGTTGACATGAACAATGCCAATCTCAATTTCCAGTTGATGTCGGTAAATATACAAAAAGTGTAGCAGATTCATCGAATCTACTCCACCTGATACTGCTATTAATACTTTTTTATGCTTGGCAAAATAAGCCTTTTTTTGAATCTCTTTGACTAATGGTTCGTACATTTTATTTTAAAATACTATAAACGTCATTGGCGATATTGGTGATATCGTCATAAGAAGCATTATTGGTAAAAATCGATAGAATAAAGGGTTGGTCGGCATAGACAATTGCAACATCGTGCTTGTAGTCGTATGCGTCTCCAATTTTATGCGCCACTTGCACATCAATATCTTTTGAAATACGAGTGCTGTCAAAATCAGTTGACGACAGGTAAGAAATGATTTCGCCATTTTGATTGTAAATGGCTTCCATCAGATTTGCTGCTGTCTTGGCAGACATATTGCGTTCTTTCATGTCAATCGGTGTCCCTGCGACAGCCGTGATGGTATTGTTGAAATCATCGTCATATTGATGCGCAACGTAGTAACCCAAAATGTTTGTTGCGACATTGTCAGAATACTGAGCGACAGCTTTTAGCAAAGTATCAACCGTGTATTCTTTATTGTCAGCTGACTTGCTCATTTTCCCGCTGCCACCTGGCTCATAGGACTTATCAAAATGATTGACCGCATCTACGTAGACCAACTTATCGTCTGACGTGATAGCTCCTTTTTGCAATTGAGCCTCAACATAATAAAGGGTCGCTAATTTGGCAACGCTAGCAGAATACATGACCTTATCGGCGTTGATTTCTGCGGTTACTTGCGTTCCTAATTGTTTCACGTAAATCGAATAATTGCTCTTATTGTATTTTTGGTTGAGCATGGCTTGCACTTTTTGCATACGATTATCCGTTTCAGACAAATCCGTCGCAGCAATCCAACCTTTACCATCAACCTTGTAATAAGTGCCGTGACTTGTGACGGCTTTTTGAGTAACGGTGACCTTGCTATAAGGCGTTAAATCCGTCTTGACCGATTTCGTTCCTGTTACATAAGGCGTTTGATAAACGGTAAAGCCATCGTTTAGCCAAAAATCTTGAGTAATGGCTTCTTGACTAAAAACCACATCATCACTAACCACCTGTCGACTGGCTTCAATATAACTACCGTCTGATAATTTAAAAACAGGGATAGTGGCGTAATTGACGAGCCAATCTGTGATGGTTAACGGTGTGTTAGCTGATAAGGTATCCGCAGCAACGGTCAAATCCGCATCTTTATAAGTCGTGCTATCTTGGATGAGAATTGGATTTTGAGGAATGGCATCAAAATAGGTTGAGGATGACACAACTGTCGTATTTAGGTGATACTTTTCCTCATTGCTTAAATCCATGTCTTTTTCTGTACTAATAACTGGAAGAGAGACCAAAAAAAATGGTATTAGCATTACTGCAAATAGTTTTTTCACTGGTTTCTCCTTCCGTTACTGTTTTTGTGATGAATGATGATTTTCTTCTCTTAAAGCTTGATTTTCTTTAGCGAGTTCTTCTAACTTATCATCAGAATAAGCTAGAAATTTTTCAATTGTTTCAATTAAATGTTCCATAAATTATTTTGGTAATAGATTTGGTAATGGGTAAACCGTTTCACCCGAGCGCGATAAGTAGTATTTGGCACGCGCATACTTAGCGACATAATTATCGTCTTTTAAGCGATTGGCAAGAACTTTCTCTGCATCGGCTTCAACGACCAATTTGTCGTAGTCTTTTTGCAGGGAAACGACCTTGGCTTTTTGTTCCTGTAAAGTCTGGTAACTTTTGACCAGATTATAGGTCGGTAAGATAAACAAGAGCATCACGACCACCAAAATCCACCCCATAAAACGATGCCGTTTGCGATTTTCCTCTTCAAGATAGCGTTTTTTGGTGTTTTCGTCGTTGATGTACTGATTGTTTAATTGAACGATATTAGGCTTCTCCATCCGCTTCTATCCTTGTTTCCTTAATGATTTCGTACATTTTGGCTGCATCTTCTTTTTTGGTGCTGTCTTTCATTTCCAAAACACGCACCGTTAGCAATTTATTTCCAAAACGAATTTCCACTTCGTCATTGATTTTTAAATCGGTTGATGATTTGGCTAAGATGCCATTGACTTTAATACGTCCTTTGTCTGCGACTTCTTTCGCCACTGGACGACGTTTAATAATACGGGATACTTTCAAATATTTATCAAGTCTCATAATCATTTACCTCGTAACTGTTTTATTTTATCATTTTTTGTGTAAAATAGCTGGCTTAAATGAGTTTGTTAAAATACTGTAATAAAAGGCATCAACAAACTTAAAGATACTGTTGTCAGCTAGTCTTTGTCTATCTTGCGAGCCTTGATTTCCGCCAGCATCTGACCAAAGTGCTGCAATTCCTCTAAAATCTCGTAGTCTTTTTTACCACGGACATTGAAGATAATTTCGATTTTACCTTGATTTTCGCTGATGCGGGCTTTCAAGTTCGTTTTTGACAGAGCTTCAAAGTAATCTTGGGTCAGATAATGTTGCAGCGACGCTTTTTCAAAACGCACCAACACATTGGTGTCTTTTCGCTCGACCAATTCAGCAAAAGCATTGTCCATATAAGCTTTTACTAAGCCAATCTCAAGCAAATAAGCCACTTGGTCTGGGTACTCACCAAAACGGTCAATCAACTCATCTTGCAAACTTTGGTAGTCGCTGTGATTAGCGATGTCGCGAATACGCTTGTAAATTTCGATTTTTTGGCGCTCGTCTTCAATGTAATCACTTGGAAGGTAAGCATCAATTTGGAGATTAACCTCAGCATTACTCTTACGACGCACTTGGGATTTTCCTTGTTTTTTGGCAATGGCTTCCTCTAAAAGTTGCGAATACATCTCAAATCCAACCGAATCAATAAAGCCACTTTGTGAAGCCCCTAAAATATTACCTGCGCCACGGATAGACAAGTCCCGCATGGCAATTTTAAAACCAGAACCCAGTTCAGTGAATCCTTTGATAGCATCCAAACGTTTTTCAGATACCTCTGTCAAAATCTTATCTGGTCGATACATGAGATAAGCATAGGCAATACGATTAGAGCGCCCCACACGTCCACGCAGTTGATACAAGGTTGACAAGCCCATATGGTCTGCATTTTCAATGAATAAGGTATTGACATTTGAAATATCAACTCCTGTTTCGATAATGGTGGTCGCCACCAAAACATCGTAAACACTGTCAATAAAATCCATGAGGGTATTTTCCAATTGAATCTCACTCATCTGACCATGCACAAAACCGATACTAGCTTCAGGAACCAATTCTTGCAGTTCTGCGACTTTTTGGTCAATACTGTCAACTTTATTGTAAATGTAGAAGACCTGTCCGCCACGGTCAATCTCACGGATAATAGCTTCACGAATTAAGCCAGGATTGGTTTCCAAAACATAGGTTTGAACAGGATAACGGTTGGTTGGTGGGGTTTCAATAACCGATAAATCACGAATGCCCAGCATTGACATATGAAGAGTTCGAGGAATAGGTGTTGCCGTTAGGGTCAATACATCCACTTTGGCCTTTAGTTCCTTGAGTTTTTCCTTGTGTTTAACTCCAAAACGCTGCTCTTCATCGATGATAATCAAACCCAAATCAGCAAAGACAACATCCTTAGACAAAAGACGGTGAGTACCAATGATAATATCAATTTGCCCTTTTTTGAGTTGCTCCAAGGTTTCATTTTGCTCTTTCTTGCTGCGAAAACGGCTGAGCACTTCCACCTTGACAGGATAATTGTCAAAGCGTTCTGAAAAATTGGTGTAATGTTGCTGGGCTAAGACGGTTGTAGGTACCAAAACCGCGACTTGCTTGTGGTCTTTGACCGCTTTAAAAGCGGCTCGCATAGCAACTTCTGTCTTACCAAAACCGACGTCTCCCACTAGCAAGCGGTCCATTGGTTTATCTTCTTCCATGTCCTGCTTAATTTCTTTGATAGAGCGCAATTGGTCTTCTGTTTCGACAAAGGCAAAATCATTGTCAAATTCGCGCTGCAAATCATCATCTGGTGAAAAAGCAAAACCTTTTAATTGGCTACGCTCAGCATATAATTTCAGCAAATCATCAGCAATATCTTCCACTTGTTTAGACACTTTTTGCTTGGTCTTTTGAAAACGCCCGTCATTAAGTTTATTGATTTTTGGGGCCTTGCCGTCAGCTGAAACGTATTTTGATAGGCTTTCAATTTGTTCAATTGGCAAAGAAATGGTGGCCGAATCTTGGTATTGAATAGTGAGATAATCACGGTGAACCCCATGAATATCAATGGTTTCAATACCTAAAAATTGGCCAATTCCGTGGATTTGGTGAACCACATAATCGCCCTTTGAAAGCTCATTATAGTCTTTCAAACGCTCCGCATTGCTGATATTGGAGTGACGAACACGGCGTTTAATCTTTTTATGGTAGATTTCACGCTCAGTGATAACCACCAATTTGTCATCCGCAAAGTAAAAACCGTTGGATAAGTTGCCAACCAAAAGCTGAGCTTGTTTTGGCTCAACGTCATCACTGGCTACAATCGGCAATTGCAAACCGTATTCTTGTAAATCTTTCTGTAAACGTTCCGCACCATGTTGTGAATCTGCTTGAATGATAACCGTCGCTTTTGATTTTTGGTAACGATGCACTTCTTCAATCACTAGCGGTATCTGGTTGAAAAACTCCTGCATCGGATACTGCGTGAGCTGGTAGAGATGGGTAAATTTGAGATTTCCAAGACCCTTATGAAAATGAGAGAAAAAGGTCGCAGGCTGATACTGACGCAGTTTTTTATAGCTATCTGCAAAGTAAACCAAACTTGACACAGCTTTACCACGTTGTAAATCTTCTGTCAATAAGTTGGCAACTTCCAAATCCACCTTGGCATTACGGTCGATGACCTTTTGAAAATCATCAAAGAAAACAGGCGTTTCTTTTGGAATGTAATCCAATAAGGTCCATTCTTTCGCGTAGAAGATAGAAGCAAAGCGTCTGATATCAGCGTGCTTATAGCCTGCCTTGGTAGACTCATAAACCTCGCTTAAATAAGCATGTTGCTCCTCTTTTGCCGTTTCCAAATACTTTTCCAAAGACTTGGTCGCTCTGGCAAAATCTTCCTCATACAACAATAAATCATCTGCTGGAAAAATAGTGACATGAGAAAGGGTATCAACAGACTTTTGACTGCTTACCTCAAATTGCCTAATGCCATCAATCTCATCTCCGAAAAATTCCAAACGGTAAGGACGGTCAGCCGTAATTTCATAAATATCAATGATATCACCACGTTGGCTAAATTCTCCTGGGTTAAGAACTTGGTTGGCACGTTGGTAACCAAGTAAAGCTAGTGTTTTGACCACGTCGTCCAATTCGTAGCTATGCCCTAACTCAAAATGCAGTTGATTATGAGCGTACGTTGCAGGGTTAGGTAATAGTACCCGTGTCCCCATTAAACTAGTCACCAAAACACCTGTTTGCTCTGCATTCTGCAAAAAATTAAGGCTTTCCAAGCGCGAATTGACCTTGTCCATCGAAGAGAAAATAAACTCTGCCGCTGCGACATCATCTGCAAAAAAGGTGTAAACTTGCTCTTCCCCAATCAAACTCGACAAATCGCTGGCTAGTTTTTCCACCTCATTTTGAGTGGAAGTGATAACAACATACTTGCCCTTATTGGCTTGATAAGCTGAAGCAATGGCTAAGGCGCGACTAGAGCCAGACAAGCCCATGATTAGCTGGCGTTCCAATTGGGAAACGTGAGCCTGCCAATCTTGAATGAGCTTATTTTGGCTAAATAAATCAATAATATTCATTGTACTACCCATTAAATCGTTGCATGGTTTTGGCAAAATCGGCTTCTTGCAAATAAAATTGGACAGCATCTGTCACTTTATCTAGAGCTTGCTCAACCGTAATCTTTTCATCTACATCAAATGTCCCAAGGACATGGTCCACCACGGTGCGCCCTTGTTTAGGACGTCCAATACCGACTTTGATACGGTCAAAGGTTTGCGTACCTGTATGAGCAATAATAGACTTAATCCCATTATGACCGCCCGCAGAGCCTTTTTGACGCAAACGCAAACGTCCCACTTCCATATCCAAATCATCATAGATAACCACAAAATCAGCAATATCGATATTAAAGTAGGTCAACAAAGCATGAACCGCCAAACCTGAATTATTCATAAATGTGGTTGGTTTTACCAAATAAATCTTTTCCCCGTTGATAAAGCAAGACCCGACTTCTGCTTTAAAGTTCTTATCCTCTGAAAAAGTCACTTGAAACGCTTGAGCCAAACGGTCAATCGTCATAAAACCAATATTATGTCGTGTATCATGGTATTTACTGCCTGGATTTCCCAGACCAACAATCATTTTTACCATATGTTTTCCTTTCAACTACCAAAAGGCTGGAAAATACTTTTTCCAACCTTGCTTATCTGTCATTTAGTTTATACGTTAAAGCGGAATTCCATGATATCGCCATCTTGAACCACATAATCTTTTCCTTCTTCACGAAGACGACCTGCTTCTTTGACTGCTTTTTCTGAGCCATAAGCAATCAAATCATCATAAGACATAGTGATGGCACGGATAAATCCTCGCTCGAAGTCTGAGTGGATGATACCTGCCGCTTGAGGAGCTTTAATACCACGTTTAAAGGTCCAAGCACGCACTTCTTTTTCCCCTGCTGTAAAGTAAGTCCCAAGACCAAGTAAATGATACGCCGCACGAGTCAATTTGTCAACACCAGATTCTGTTAAGCCTAAATCTTCAAGGAAGAAAGCTTTGTCTTCATCATCTAGTTCTGAAATTTCTTCTTCGGCACGTGCTGAGATGACAACCACTTCTGCATTTTCAGTTGCCGCAAATTCACGAATTTGTTTGACATATTCGATGTCATCTGGGTTTGCAACTTTGTCTTCATCGACATTTGCCACATAAAGGACAGGTTTTGTCGTTAGAAGGAATAATTGTTTCACGATTTTTTGTTCATCTTCTGTAAAGTCAATGGTACGCGCTGATTTTCCGTCCTCAAGCACTGGCTTGATTTTTTGCAGAACGTTAAATTCTGCAATGGAATCCTTATCTTTTTGCGTGCGAGCAATTTTTTCAACACGCGCATAACGTTTATTAACCGATTCTAGGTCAGCTAAAATCAATTCTAGGTTAATGGTATCAATATCAGCAAGAGGGTCAACAAAAGCATCCTCACGTCCTTGTTCACGCATGACATTTTCATCGTCAAAAGCACGCACCACGTGTACAATCGCATCGACTTCACGGATATTGGCAAGAAATTTATTTCCAAGACCTTCCCCACGTGAAGCCCCTTTTACGATACCTGCAATATCTGTAAATTCAAAAGTTGTTGGAACTGTTTTTTTCGGTGTAATCAATTCCGTTAATTTTTGCAAGCGTTCATCTGGCACTTCAACCATTCCCACGTTTGGGTCAATCGTTGCAAATGGATAGTTAGCAGCCTCTGCTCCTGCTTTGGTAATCGCATTAAATAGCGTTGATTTCCCAACGTTAGGTAAACCAACAATACCTGCTGTTAAAGCCATGTTTTTATCTCCATTCAAAATATTCAATCACTACTATTATACCAAAAAAAAGTAAAAAGGGCTTGCCCATAGGCAAACCAAATTAACCAAAAATTTTTGGAAAAGTGTTTGGAAGAAACCAAGACAAAAAGCCACCGATAGCTAAGATAATCCACCAGTACTGAGATAAGAATTCCCAAGCATTCATGGTCTTGTTTTCTCTGACTTCCACCACACGCTCAATCTTTTTTTCAGGTTTTATTCCAAGAACCAACTCATCTAAGCTAACGTCCAAAATAGTAGCCAACTTCACTAAATTTTCCATATCTGGTGTTACTTCACCCGTTTCCCATTTTGAAATAGCTTGACGTGAGATAAAAAGTTCCTGTGCCAAACCTTCTTGTGAGAAAGCTTTTTCTTGACGAAGCTGTTTTAATTGTTTTGCAAAGACTGTCATTTGGTATCCCTACTTTCTTTTTTTACACAGGATAGCAAAAATCTCTGGGATAATCGAGCACTTTTTCAAGCAACTCCTAGTTGCAAATAGCTAAAAATCCTAATATTAAAGGCTTTTCTTGGTTGCGGCTTTATTTTGGTAATACTTTTCGCATCTTTCGTTCAAAATCATGACGGCTCATCATGACAACGTGGTCACAGTTGGTACAACGGATTTTAATATCTGCACCAATTCGGATAACTTCCCACTCATTGGCTTTTTTACCAGTTGATTTAATGGTGCAAGCATGAGATTTTTTCATTTCAACATAACTGCCAATAACGTACATAACTTCTCCTCTAAAACGAAATGAAAAAGAAAAGTTTTAGAAGGCCTTAAACAAGGACTCGGTCAACTTTTCTCACAAAAAGGATTAATTGGTGCGAACTGGTGTAATCAGTTGAACAAAATTCTCAGTATCATCACCAGGCATTAAGGTAAATGGACGAACAGGGGAAATAAAACGTATCATGACTGTTTCGCTCTTCAAGGCTTTCAACGCTTCAATCAGATAAGTTGGGTTAAAACTAATGGTTAAATCACTACCAGACTGGCTGATGCTATCTAGCTCTTCGTTAACTTTCCCCACTTCTGGTGAATTAACGTGAGATGAAATGCTATCGCTGGTGATTTCCAATTTAACCGTTCCGTTTTGTGTCGCATTTGAAATCAAGTAAGCACGCTCCATAGCTGAACGAAGGGCTGCGGTGTTAAAGGTTACTTCTGTTTCAAAAGAATTGGTCAACAAACGGTCGGTATCAGGGTAGTTTCCCTCTAAAAGACGGGTATAAAAACTAATGTAGTCACTTCTAAACAAAACTTGACTATCTGAAAAGAAAACTTCAACGGTTTCAATGTCATCTGTGAAAACTGCTGAAAATTCACGCAAAGATTTGCTTGGAATGACCATGTTAAAGTTTGCTGAGGTATTTTCCAAAGTCAATTTGCGTTGGCTCATGCGGTGAGAGTCCGTCGCTACTGCCTTAAATTCTTTTTGCTCACTAAGCACCATGTGGACTCCAGTCAAAATAGGACGGCTTTCTTGAAGGCTAGCTGCAAAAGCTGTTTCTGAAATAATACTTTTCAACAGTTTGGTTTTAAGAACTAGCGGATTTTCAGTCGTCATTTCTTGCAAACGTGGGTAGAGATCCACATCTTTTCCTTTTAGGGTGATTTCTGATTTGCCACTTGTTAACACGATTTGGTGATGATCAATTTCGGTAAAATCCAAACTCACATCAGGCAGACTTGAGATGATATTGATAAAGAAATTTGCTTCTAGTAAAACAGCTCCTGGTGAGGTAATCAAAAGACCTGCATTTTCATTAGAAACTGGAATGGTATTTTCAATAGATATTTGACCATTAGACCCCGTTAGGACAATATGTTGCGCATGCACTTCAATTTTAATGGTTGATAAAATCGGAATAGCATTTTTAGAAGAAATGGCTCTTTTGGTTGCATTTAAAGCTTGAAGGAAAAAGGATTTATTGATGGAAAATTGTATCATTGGAATCTCCTTTAGTTATGATAATAAATTTAGTAGTAGTAGTAGGTCTTGTTGAAGCTGTGGAAAAGTCACAAAAAGCAGCAAAAAAACAGGGAAAAGAGTTGTGCACAAATTGTGGATAACTCTTTTTAAAAATCTAGATTTATCCACAAGGCCTATCTGATTTTATTTTTGATGGTTTCAATTTCAATGCGTAAGCTATCATCTTGAGCCAACATATTCTTGATTTTGTTGTAGGCGTGTAGGACGGTAGAATGGTCCCGTCCGCCAAATTCTTTTCCAATTTTCGGTAGCGAATTATCGGTCATTTCCCGTGCGAGGTACATAGCCACCTGACGTGCTAAAACGATGTTTTGAGTGCGTTTGGTCGCCTTGATTTCCTTAACTGTCACATCGTAAAACTTCCCAACTTGCGTTTGAATGTCCTCGATTGGAATGACGGTCATTTTAGGGTCATCTTGCTTACGTGCTCGAATGGCTTCTGCTGCGATGTCCACGGTAATGGTTTTGATTTTTTTGACGCTAGCCACAAGGCTAATATCGTTAAGCGCTCCTTCAAGGTCACGCACATTGGAATCAAATTGCCCTGCTAAATATTCAATGGTATCCTGCGGGAAAACATAGTCATATTCTTGGGTTTTATTGGTCAAAATCGCAACGCGAGTTTCAAAATCAGGCGGCGTGATATTGATGGTAAGTCCCCATTTGAAGCGCGTGACTAAACGTTGTTCCAAGTTATCGAGGTGGTCAGGTGTACGATCGCTAGTAAGGACGATTTGCTTATTATTATCGTATAAGGTATTGAAGGTATTAAAGAATTCTTCTTGCGTTCCGGATAGGGTTTTTTTAGCTAAGGATTGAATGTCATCAATCAACAAAACATCCAGATTGCGGAATTTTTCCTTAAGCTCTTCCATCGTGTCTAGACGAATGTGCGTCACAAACTCGTTGATGAAATTC
Organism: Streptococcus sp. UBA632; assembly: GCF_002300045.1. Lineage (NCBI taxonomy): Bacteria > Bacillati > Bacillota > Bacilli > Lactobacillales > Streptococcaceae > Streptococcus > Streptococcus sp. UBA632. Next base: position 14,367 of record NZ_DBPA01000061.1, read on the forward strand.
TCAGCGGTGATGTATTTGACACGCGCATTAGGATTATTTTTTAAAACAGCGTGCCCGATGGCATTGAGCAGATGGGTTTTTCCAAGTCCTGGTCCTCCCCAAATGAAAAGAGGATTGTAGGTTGTTCCAGGAGCGTCAGCTACGGCATAAGACGCTGAAAAAGCCCAGCGGTTTTCATCACCTTGGACAAAATTATCAAACGTGTATTTTGGGTTTAAATCAGAATGCATCTGTGGTAGTGTGCTTTGTGGTTTTTCTACCGTTTGTGTGCTGTCCTGAGCTGGTGTTTGCACGTTTAAATCGTCTTCAAAAACGTATTGGATGACAATCTCTGCATTAAAAATTTCAAAACCAGCTGCTAGAATGATGGATTTCAGATTATTATTCCAAAACACTTCCTTGACAGGGTCGAGATAAATAAAAGCCGTATGATTTTCAATTTTGAGCAGCCGTGCATCTAAGACGAAAAATTCATAAGTGGCTTGCTTCAATTGATTTCTGGCTAACTCTAAGACTCTGTTCCAAAATAATTGTTCATTCTCAGTCATAGTAGTTTTCCTTTTTTTGTTTTGTGGATAATCTTACCATATTCTAACACAAAAAAAAGTTTTCCACAACAGGACAAAAGTAGAAATCCACAGGGTGTTTAAAAGAGTTTTCCACAATGTGAAAAAGAGTTTTCCACAAGCAGTGGAAAACTCTTGTATTGGTATAAACTAAAGTTTTTACAAGGTATTTTTCTTGTGGAAAACTCAGAAAAGAAAAAAGGGAAATCCACACGCTATTTGAACTTGTTGATAATTCTGTTAAAGTCTTCTTCCGACTGAAAATGCAAAACCACTTCTCCTTTTTGAGTGCTTTTGCTATTAGCAAACGAAATGCTAACGGGCAGTCCTAGACTTTGACTTAGGATGTCTTCATGGTGTTTTTTAAAAATATCCTTCTTCGCTTTCTTTTTGGGAGCACTTGGTTTGGGTTTTAGGAGTTGCTCCAGTTTTCGGACACTAATATCTTGGCTTAAAATGCGTTGGTACCACTGCTCCTGTTCTTCTTTGCTCTTTAAGGTCAACAACAAACGAGCGTGACCTTGCGACAAGCTTCCTTCTTCCACCGCGCGTGAAAGGCTGGGCGGAAGATTTAGTAATCGTAGGCAATTGGTAATGTAGGGACGCGATTTGCCCATGAACTGAGCCAATTCCTCATGCGTCATCTGATTTTTTTCAAGCAATTGCTTGTAAGCTTTTGCTTCTTCAATGGGATTTAAATCCGAGCGCTGTAAATTTTCAATAATCGCAAGCTGCATGCTTTTTTGGTCAGAAATGGTTTTGATGATGGCTGGAATTTCACTAAGACCAGCTAGTTTAGATGCTTTTAGACGACGTTCGCCAGCGATAAGCTCGTAGCCAAAAACAGATGATTGTCGGACGATAATCGGCTGAATAAGCCCGTTTAACTTGATTGATTGGGCTAATTCTTCCAGTTCTTCTGGTTTAAAATCCAGCCTAGGTTGGTAGGGATTGGGCGAAATATCTTCAATGGGTATAACTTGTAGTTTCTCTTTCATTTTCTCTCATCCTAAACTCTAAAAAGTGAAGCTGAGACCGTCTCAGCTTCACTTTTGGTCTATCATATTTTTTCCTTAGTTTGTACTTGATAAGTCTTGTGTTGTTTTACTTAAATCAATTGTCACAGTTTTCTTGTCTGTACCACGGTAGAAGGTTACTTTGACAGAGTCTCCAACAGAATGGCCGTAAAGAACGCTTTGTAGGTCAGAGGTTGATGTCACTTCTTGACCATCGACTTCTGTGATGACATCATATTTTTGAAGTTTTCCTTCAGCAGGCATGCCAGATTGAACTGAGGCAACAAGCACACCGTTTGTGATACTTGTTGGAATATTAAGTTGTGCAATAGCATTGGTTGACAAATCAGACAAGTTAACCATTGAAATACCAAGCGCAGGGCGGATAACTTTTCCGTTTTCCTCCAATTGATTGATGATTTTCACCACATCATTTGACGGAATAGCAAAGCCCATACCTTCAACCGACTCACCAGAACTTGAAGTTGATGAAATCTTGCTAGAGTTAATACCGATGACTTGCCCTTCAATATTGATTAGCGCACCACCAGAGTTTCCTGGGTTAATGGCAGCATCTGTTTGAATGGCATTGGTTGAAATGGTTTCACCATTGTCATTAGTCATTGTTACAGTACGGCTTAGACTAGAAACGATACCTTGCGTTACTGAGTTTGCGTATTCTGTTCCAAGTGGGCTACCAATAGCAATGGCTGTTTCACCGACAGTGATTTTATTAGAATCGGCAAATTCGGCAACAGTTGTGACATCTTTAGACGAAATTTTCACGACAGCAATGTCAGAGTAAGTGTCAGCTCCGACCAATTCACCGACAACTTTTTTACCGTCGGCTAGCATGATTTCAATTTGTTCTGCGCCATCGACCACGTGATTATTGGTTACAACATAGGCTGAGTCACCATCTTTTTTGTAAATAACCCCTGAACCTTCGCTGTAAACTGACAAATCACCGCTGTTATTTGACTGGTTAATCGAATTGTCATTACCAAAAATCTGACTGTAAATGTCATTTCCTGAAGAAGAATCTGAACGGTAATTGATTACGGAAACGACCGCTCCTTGAACTTTTTCCACAGCTTTTGTGACATCAGTCGAATTGGTATAAGTCACGCTACTCGTAGTTGTTTTGGCACCTGAACCACTCACGTTAGATAGGGAGATTCCCGCACGATTTAATACCAAAATAGCACCTAAAATCCCAGCAACAAAGCTAACAAGCACAATAGCTAATGGTTTTAGCCAATTTTTGAAACGCCCTTTAGGCAGTTTAATGTTTTTCACTTAGCCACCTCCAATTTTTCACTTAGAATATAAAAATCAACTTAATTATAACTTAAATAATGCGAAAAAGAAAGTAATCCACAACCTGTGGAAAACTTTTAAAACTGTGAATTTCTTCCCTGAAATAAAAAGGATCTAAGGGGGCTAAAAAAGTTAATAACATGTGGGTAAGGTGTTAAAAACTTGTGAATATGTGGTAAAATGTAAGGTATGAAAGTTAAAATTATTGCTGTTGGAAAATTAAAAGAAAAGTATCTAAAAGATGGTATTGCTGAATACCGTAAGCGCATGAGTCGGTTCACAAAGTTTGAAATGATTGAATTGCCTGATGAACAAACGCCAGATAAGGCTAGCGAAGCGCAAAATCAGCAAATCATGGAAAAAGAAGGCGATCGTATTTTAGCGAAGCTTTCTGAGCGTGATTATGTGATTATTTTAGCCATCGAAGGGGAAATGTTGAGTTCTGAGGCCTTTAGTCAGGTCATTTCAGATGCGACAGTGCGAGGTTATTCTAGCATTGCCTTTGTGATTGGTGGTAGTCTAGGTTTAGCGGACAAGGTCAAGCAAAAAGCTAATCTAAAGTTGAGTTTTGGCAAGATGACGCTACCTCACCAATTGATGCGTTTGGTGCTATCAGAGCAAATCTACCGTGCCTTTATGATTCAACAAGGCAGTCCCTATCATAAATAAAAAAGGAGGACTAGTGTCCTCCTTTTTCAGGCTTCGTTTTATGATCCCAGCAGGATTCGAACCTGCGACCGTTCGCTTAGAAGGCGAATGCTCTATCCAGCTGAGCTATGAGACCGTATCAACTTTGTTATTTTATCAAAAAAACGCCTGATTTGTCAACTAGAAACCAGATCCTTTAGCTGTTACCAAGTATTGATCAAAAATATCTTACTTTTTTTGAAAAAAACTATAGACAAATCTAAAATATCTGCTATAATAATAAAAGTAATGATGATTTGGTCCGTTGGTCAAGGGGTTAAGACACCGCCTTTTCACGGCGGTAACACGGGTTCGAATCCCGTACGGACTATAGCTGCTCTGCAGTTTTTTTCTTTATCCGGCATAGCTCAGTTGGTAGTAGCGCATGACTGTTAATCATGATGTCGTAGGTTCGAGTCCTACTGCCGGAGTGATAAGACACCCCGTCCTAAGTTTTGGATTGGGACGTTTTTTATTCCGATACTGTAAAGCACATAAAAGAGATTAGGGAAAAACCTAATCTCTTTTTAAAGGCTTATTTAGCGCCTGCAGGGCGTTTTTTCTTTCTAATGATATAATAACCACTAAATACTAAGACACCAGCTAGGGATAGGCAGGCACCTAATTGGAACCCTTCAGGGACATAAGTTAATGTGACTTGACCTTGTCCTGCTTTGACGTTGACTTTCATAAAGCCGTCTTGAGCTTTTGTTAGAGCGATTTTCTTGCCGTTTTGAGTGGCTGTCCATCCTTTATCATAAGGTATGGTAAAGAGGAGAGAACTGTCCTTGTCAGCAGTGTAGGTGGCTGTTATGGTGTTTTTAGAAGTGGTCACTTGAACCTCTTGCTGATTGAGTTTATCCATTGCTTTTTGGTAACTGTTTATGTCAAGGGCATAAAAGTTAGGTTGGTCAAAGGAAACTTGTCCATTTTCAGGGAAATGGAAGGTAATATCAATGGTTTGTCCTAGATAAAAATAACCAAGGTCAAATAAGCTATAAACATTGTCTGTGGTGTAATTAGTTGTCTGTCCATTGACGGTTATTTGGACAGATTCGTTATTTTCATTAGAGAAAGTAATATTAGGCACGCTGACATATAATTGCGTATTGTCGGGGACGGTTACTTGGTAAGTAACTGCTGTGGTTACTTGCCCCTCGTGAGTTGTTGTAACACGGTTATTGAGCTGATTTGCCCCGCTAATGAGTTGAGAAGGTAAGCGGGTATAAAATTTCTCTGATAATCCTGTCAAACGATTGATGAAATTGGTTTGGTTATCCAGTGTATTGACGGTAAATGTGACATCTTTGTAAATGCCATTGGTTAAGATAGCCAGCTGACTAGCGTTTTGGTTTTCATAAAGCATGACGTTGCCAGAGCCGTCATTGTAATTGAAGCCGTACTTATTAACCCCAATTTCAGCGAGGTTGTACTTGATGCCAAATAAGCTATCCATTAGCAAGGTATTGTTTTGGTAACGCAGATTGAGGTTGGTCCCAGTTGATTTGAAACCTAGACGGTCTAGGGTGCTGCTAGAAGCGGTATTTCGAATAGATGAAAATTGCGAGATGCCGTTGTAATTGTATTTCATACTGTCGTTACCTGTCTGAGGAAGAAGTTCTTCCATACGGTAAAAGTTGCTATTTTCTGACTTGGTCTTCTTGACAAGCTTGTCAATGTCTGTCAAATACCGTTCATAACTTTGACGTGAAGGAAAGACCCATTCGTTGCCGAGAGCATTGATCTGATAGTAGGTATTGAGCGAAATCTCAAAGAGTGTAAACAAGAGTGTAAAGCCAACAAAAATAGTTAAGGAAAGACTATTTTTCGCATAGCTAACCAAAAGGGTTATGTAGGCTATCAAAAAAGAAAATGTAATCACAATCTGTGACGTTTCTAAAAACTTGTAGTGGCTTTTTAGTACCACGGTGGCAATCAATCCAATAGTAACAGGAATGATTCCAACAAGGTATTGTTTTAAGCTTAATTCTTCTAAGTGTGACAGTGTTTCAGCTGCTAATAAAATCACGAGGATAGAGAAGGTCCAAGAATAGCGATGAAGAAACATATTTGGCGAATGCATCCCTTGCCAAATAAGGTCCAAGGGTTCAAGGTAGAAACTAGTGATAAGAACAGTTATCATGAGCCCGTAAGCAAGGCGCGTTTGCCACTTAATTGACTTAATGCTAAAGAAAACAAGGGCTAAAATGAGGGGGAAAATACCGACATAAATCATCGGAATGGAACCAAATTTTGTAGTGTCGTAAGCACCAACGAAATTTTTAGCAAAAATATCTAAAAACCAAGAAGAGTCAGACAACCAGCCTGTAAAGGATGAAAATTCTTCCCCGTGTGTTGAAAGGTCTAAATAAGTTGGCAGTAGCATGATGCAACTTGATAAACCTGCTGCGATTGACATCACTGTAAAGTCTAAAAATTGACGTCCAACCACTCGCCATTTTAAGTTTTTACTGAGTTGAACGAGAAAATAAAGGGTAAGAAAGATAGCAACCATGTAACCAAAATAGTAATTTTGGATAAAGAGAATGGTTAAGCTGACGTAGTAAAGAACGTATTTTTGCTGAGCCAACAAGCGATTTAACCCTAAAATAATCAAAGGGAGAAGGATGAAAACATCCAGCCACATATTGATTTCAATTTGGCTTATCGCAAAACTCATCAAGGCATAAGATGTTGATAAGATAATGCTCAGTGGTTTTAACACTTTGGGATAGAGATGTCTTAGGCTGTAAAAACAAGAGAGCCCCATAGAACCAATCTTGAGCAAGGTCAAGATATAAATAGCATCAGGCATTGTTTTTAAGCTAAAGAAATAAACGAGCGGAGAGAAGAAGCTCCCTAAATAATAACTTATCAAGGCGTAAAAGTTTAAACCTAGACCGCTGGTAAAGGTGTAAAAGAGGCTATCTGACCCATGTAAAATATTCCGTAAATTTTCAGCAAAAATGACATACTGATGAAAACCATCACTGGCTAAAATAGTCGTTTTGCTGTTGATGAAAATATCTTTGGAAAATAGGGTCACACCTAAAATAGCAACAGGCAAGATAAAGGCAATGAGGTAATAAAGGGTATTACGATTTGGTTTTAAAGATTTTAGTGTCATGGCTTTAGTAAGACAGGTTGAGATACTAATCCCAACCTGTTTCCTTCTATAAGTATCAAAATGATGTGAAATGTGATTTTGTTAATCTTTCCAAAGTTCTTGGACTTTGGCTTGAATCTCTTCATTTTCAAGAAACTCATCATATGTTTCGTCGATACGGTCAATGACCCCATTTTTAGAAATCACAACGATGTGATTAGCAAGGGTTTGGATAAACTCATGGTCATGACTGGCAAAAATGATTGATTCTTTAAAGTCTTTCAAGCCGTCGTTCAAACTTGAGATAGATTCCAAGTCCAAGTGGTTAGTTGGGTCGTCAAGCACGAGAACATTTGATTTCAATAGCATCAACTTAGAAAGCATCACGCGCACTTTTTCTCCCCCTGACAACACATTGACAGACTTGTTAACCTCATCACCAGAGAACAGCATGCGTCCAAGGAAACCACGAAGGAAGGTATTGTCGTCTTCTTCTTTTGAAGCAAATTGACGTAGCCATTCTAAGATAGATTCGCCAGATGCAAAATCACGTGAATTATCTTTTGGTAGGTAAGAGCGGCTAGTTGTCACACCCCATTTAATAGTACCTTCGTAGTCGATGTCATCCATCAAGGCACGAATCAAAGCAGTGGTTTGGATATCGTTTTGCCCGATGAAAGCAGTCTTGTCACCTGGTCGTAAAATAAAGCTGATATTGTCGATAACCGTTTCACCGTCGATTTTAACAGATAGGTTTTCGACTGTTAGCAAATCCTTACCGAGTTCACGCTCTGCATTAAACTTGATAAATGGGTATTTACGGCTAGAAGGAACAATTTCCTCTAACTCAATTTTATCAAGCATTTTCTTACGTGATGTGGCTTGTTTTGATTTAGAAGCGTTGGCAGAGAAACGTGCCACAAATTCTTGCAATTCTTTGATTTTTTCTTCAGCTTTGGCATTGCGGTCAGCTTGCAAACGAGCAGCTAGTTCTGAAGATTGTTTCCAGAAGTCGTAGTTACCAACGTAAAGTTTAATTTTACCAAAGTCAAGGTCAGCCATGTGCGTGCACACTTTGTTTAGGAAGTGACGGTCATGGGAAACCACGATAACGGTATTTTCAAAATCAATCAAGAAATCTTCTAACCAAGAAATAGATTGGATGTCAAGACCGTTGGTTGGCTCGTCAAGAAGGAGCACATCAGGTTGCCCAAATAAAGCCTTAGCCAAAAGCACCTTAACCTTGTCCCCGTTTGCCAATTCGCTCATGTTTTGGTAGTGGAGGTCTTCTGAAATGTTAAGGTTTTGTAGAAGTTGTGAGGCTTCGCTTTCAGCTTCCCAACCACCAAGTTCAGCAAATTCACTTTCAAGTTCTGCCGCACGAACACCGTCTTCATCAGAAAAGTCAGCTTTCATGTAAATAGCATCTTTTTCTTTCATGATGTTGTAAAGTTTTTCATTTCCCATGATAACTACATCAATGACACGTTCTTCTTCGTAGTCAAAGTGATTTTGGCGAAGAACAGACAAGCGTTCATTTGGTCCAAGTGAAACATGTCCAGTCGTTGGCTCGATATCTCCAGCTAAAATTTTTAGAAATGTTGATTTTCCAGCACCGTTAGCCCCGATCAAGCCGTAGGTATTTCCAGCTGTAAAGTTGATGTTAACGTCATCAAATAATTTTCGATCACTAAAACGCAATGATACATCAGAAACTGTAAGCATTTGTCACCTCGTAATATTTATCTATGACCTTCATTGTACATGAAAAAGGCTTAATTTTCAATGTGCGAAAATTAAGCCTTATCCTACATTGGTAAAATCAAATCTTCATCGTCAAGAGCGTACTGTTTTTTCAGACTAAAGCCGCGTCCTCTAACGTGTGTGGCTGGCATGATGACCACAAAAGCTGTTGGGTCAATGCTTAAAATATTCTTTTCTAGTCGTGATACTTCCTGAATAGAAACCGTAGTCATCAACATGGTTTTATTTTTCCCAGAGTAGCCACCTGTGATGGGAATTTCAGAAACCCCTCTATCTGCCTTAGTAGCAATGTATTCTTTGATGGCTTGGTTTTTTGGGGAAATAATCATAACATTACGTGACGAAGTCACCCCAATTTGCATGCTATTGACCACGTAACCAATGACAAGCAGGCCGATAATAGAATACATGACCGTATCAATATCAAAGGCAATAAAGCCCATAGCCACACTAAAACCATCAACAATGGTCATGGCAACTGCAAGAGGAAGGGGAGTGTATTTGTGCAAGATTTGTGTGAGAATACCTGTTCCCCCTGTTGATGAATTACCCCAAAAAACAACACCTAACCCAAAACCACAAATAATGCCTCCAAAAATAGCCGCGAGCAAGGTATTGTCCGTCAGATTTGGAAGTCCTTCGGTTAATTTGACAAAGATGGAATAAATCCAAGAACCATAAACCGTTTTAAAGAAGATTTCGCGACCCAAAAAGAACCAACAAGCCAGTAACAAAGGGAAATTGGACAAGAGCACAAAATCCCCTGTATTCCAACCAAACAAGGCTTTAAAACTGACTGCAAGTCCCACAACGCCACCAGAAGCGATGTGATTTTCTAGGAAAAAAGTGTTAAAGCCAACAGCGGCAATCAGTGACCCAGTCGTCACCAATCCAATATCTATCAATCTCTTTTTCATTAGAACTCCTCAAAAGCGAAATAGCCTGATATACAAGCGTTTCTATTATGACAAAGAAGTGTCACCGCGTCAAGATTTGTCGCCTCAATTCGGTGTAAAATCCGTTTTTCCATTTTTAGTGGAAAGCGTCGCTCAACTTGACAAAAAAAGGATAATTTCATAGAATAAAGAAGATTCAGAAAAGTAATACAAAGTGGGACTTTTAGAGAGCTGATGGTGCTGAGAATCAGTAGTCTTTTTGTATGAATGGGCTGATGTTTGACAAAAGGGATTTACACGATTGTAAATCTTGCATAGTGGTAAAGAGATGATAGGCTTTTCTATCAATTGAGGTGGTACCGCGTATCCATGACGCCCTCACGTAGTGATGCTACGTGAGGCTATTTTTATGTTTACAATAAATATTGAGGTGATAAAATGACTAAACCTATTATTTTAACAGGCGACCGTCCAACAGGAAAATTGCACTTGGGACATTATGTTGGAAGCCTAAAAAATCGTGTCTTGTTGCAAAATGAAGACAAGTACAACATGTTTGTTTTCTTGGCAGACCAACAAGCTTTGACTGACCATGCCAAAGAATCAGAAATCATTCGAGAATCTGTCGGAAACGTAGCTTTGGATTACTTATCTGTGGGACTTGACCCTGATAAATCAACCATTTTCATTCAAAGTCAAATCCCAGAATTGGCTGAATTGACCATGTATTACATGAATTTGGTATCACTAGCACGTTTGGAACGTAACCCAACCGTTAAAAGTGAAATTGTCCAAAAAGGCTTTGGTAGCTCTATCCCAACAGGTTTCTTGGTTTACCCAATTTCTCAGGCTGCAGATATTACCGCTTTTAAAGCCAATTATGTGCCAGTTGGAAATGACCAAAAACCGATGATTGAGCAAACACGTGAAATCGTACGCAGTTTCAATCATACCTATAAAACCGATATTTTGGTAGAACCAGAAGGGATTTTCCCAGAAAACGAAGCAGCTGGACGTTTGCCAGGTTTAGATGGCAATGCCAAAATGTCTAAATCACTTGGCAATGGCATTTACTTGTCTGATGACGCGGATACTGTTCGTAAAAAAGTGATGAGCATGTACACTGATCCTAATCACGTGCGTGTGGAGGATCCAGGTCAAATTGAAGGCAATATGGTCTTTCATTACCTTGATATTTTTGGACGCGAGGAAGATCAAGCCGATATTGCAGCCATGAAAGAACACTACCAACGTGGTGGTCTTGGGGATGTTAAAACCAAACGTTACTTGCTAGAAATCTTGGAACGTGAATTAGCTCCTATTCGCGAACGTCGCTTAGAATATGCCAAAGACATGGGCGAAGTTTTCCGCATGCTAGAAAAAGGCAGCGAAGCAGCGCGTGAAGTGGTTTGTCAGACCCTATCAGAAGTCAAAGCAGCTATGGGTATCAACTATTTTTAATCATTGTTAGACAGGCTATTAGCAGTTTAAATCCAAAAGTCATCAGGCTTTTGGATTTTTTGTTTTTTCAGGGAAAAAGGCTTTAACATCCTTTTTTAACGTTTATAGTTAAATTAAAAAATTGAATTTAGTTTATTGACAAATGATTTTAGCATGATATGATAGTAACAACAAAAGTAAGCTGGGATTGGAATTCCCTAAGTACTAGCATAGAAAAGAGGGTTAATAAATGTCAAATTGGGACACTAAATTTTTGAAAAAAGGTTACACTTTTGATGATGTATTGCTTATTCCTGCTGAGAGTCATGTTCTTCCAAACGAAGTTAACATGCAAACCAAACTTGCAAAAAATTTGACATTGAACATTCCTATCGTGACAGCTGCTATGGATACTGTAACTGACAGTAAAATGGCAATTGCCATCGCACGCGCAGGTGGTCTTGGAGTTATTCATAAAAACATGTCAATTCAAGAACAAGCTGAAGAAATTCGCAAGGTAAAACGTTCTGAAAATGGCGTTATTATTGACCCATTCTTCTTAACACCTGAGCATTCTGTTTCAGAAGCTGAAGAATTGATGCAACGTTATAGTATCAGTGGTGTTCCAGTTGTTGAAACACTTGAAAATCGTAAATTGGTTGGTATCATTACCAACCGTGATATGCGCTTTATTTCAGATTACCACACACCAATTTCAAAACATATGACAAGTGAAGAATTGGTGACTGCTCCAGTTGGAACAGATTTGGAAACAGCAGAGCGTATCCTTCACAAACATCGCATTGAAAAATTACCTTTAGTTGATGAAGAAGGTCGCCTATCAGGATTGATCACTATCAAAGATATTGAAAAAGTTATCGAATTCCCTAACGCAGCAAAAGATGAATTTGGACGTCTTTTGGTTGCTGGAGCTGTTGGTGTTACTTCAGATACATTTGAACGTGCAGAAGCTCTTTTTGAAGCTGGCGCAGATGCTATCGTTATCGATACAGCACACGGTCACTCAGCTGGTGTTCTTCGTAAAATCGCTGAAATTCGTCAACACTTCCCAGAACGCACATTGATTGCTGGTAACGTAGCAACTGCAGAAGGTGCACGCGCTCTTTACGAAGCAGGTGTTGATGTGGTTAAAGTCGGGATCGGTCCTGGTTCAATCTGTACAACGCGTGTGGTTGCCGGTGTCGGTGTTCCTCAAGTTACTGCTATTTACGATGCAGCAGCAGTTGCGCGTGAATATGGTAAAACAATCATCGCTGATGGTGGTATCAAATATTCTGGTGATATTGTGAAAGCCTTGGCAGCTGGTGGTAATGCGGTTATGCTTGGTTCAATGTTTGCAGGTACTGACGAAGCACCTGGTGAAACTGAAATTTACCACGGTCGTAAATTCAAAACTTACCGTGGAATGGGCTCAATTGCAGCTATGAAGAAAGGTTCAAGCGACCGTTACTTCCA
>NZ_DBPA01000061.1:26722-26926 GCF_002300045.1 Streptococcus sp. UBA632
GATATCGTCTTCCAAATGCTTGGCGGTATTCGTTCAGGTATGGGATACGTGGGAGCTGAAAACATTGCTGCCCTTCATGATAAAGCACAATTTGTTGAAATGTCAGGTGCAGGTTTGATTGAAAGTCACCCACACGATGTGCAAATCACAAACGAAGCACCAAACTATTCAGTTCACTAATTTAAAAAATACGATGATACTAGA
>NZ_DBPA01000017.1:0-34308 GCF_002300045.1 Streptococcus sp. UBA632
AATGCTGATAATCTCCCAGCTAGGAACTTTTTCAATGCTCAAATAACTGCTTGACTTATTTTTTAGAAATTGAGTTTTTTTCTTGACTATTTCTGACCAAGTGCTAAAATAGTTATTGTAATGAGTTAGCACTAAAGAGTGTAGAGTGCTAATTTGAGATTTAGGTTTCTATTTCTCAGGATAAATAAGAAATTTGGAGGCAAAAGGCATGTTAAAACCATTAGGAGATCGTGTTGTTTTAAAAGTCGAAGAAGAAAAAGAACAAACCGTTGGTGGTCTTGTCCTAGCTGGAGTAAGTAAAGAAAGAACACAAGTAGCGACTGTTGTGTCTGTCGGTGAAGGTAGCCGTACGTTGACTGGTGAATTGGTAGCACCAAGTGTTGCTGCCGGTGACAAGGTTCTTATTGAACATGGTTCTGGAATTGAAGTCAAAGATGGTGACGACAAAGTCATGATTGTTCGTGAAGCAGAAATTTTAGCGGTATTAGCTTAATAAAAACGTCAGTGGTACGTTAATCTATTAAAGTTAAAAGAGGGATATATTATGGTTAAAGATATTAAATTTTCATCAGATGCGCGTGAAAGTATGGTACGCGGGGTTGATATTTTAGCAGATACGGTGAAAGTAACCTTAGGTCCTAAAGGACGCAATGTGGTACTTGAAAAATCATTTGGTTCACCATTGATCACGAATGATGGTGTGACAATCGCCAAAGAAATCGAATTAGAAGACCATTTTGAAAATATGGGTGCTAAATTGGTATCAGAAGTTGCCTCTAAAACAAATGATATCGCTGGTGATGGTACAACAACTGCGACTGTTTTAACACAAGCTATCGTGCGTGAAGGTCTTAAAAACGTGACTGCAGGAGCAAATCCAATTGGTATTCGTCGCGGTATCGAATCTGCGGTTTCAGTAGCTGTCGATGCTTTGAAATCAATTGCACAACCAGTTGCTAACAAGGAAGCAATTGCCCAAGTTGCTGCCGTATCATCACGTTCTGAAAAAGTTGGTGAATACATCTCAGAAGCTATGGAAAAAGTTGGTAATGACGGTGTTATCACAATCGAAGAATCACGTGGTATGGAAACAGAACTTGACGTGGTTGAAGGGATGCAATTTGACCGTGGTTACTTGTCACAATATATGGTAACTGACAATGAAAAAATGGTTGCTGAACTTGACAACCCTTATATCTTGATTACCGATAAGAAAATCTCAAATATTCAAGACATCTTGCCATTGCTTGAAGAAGTCTTGAAAACAAGCCGTCCGCTTCTTATTATTGCCGATGATATCGATGGTGAAGCTCTTCCAACACTTGTTCTTAACAAAATCCGTGGTACCTTTAATGTCGTAGCGGTTAAAGCACCAGGCTTTGGTGATCGTCGTAAAGCCATGCTTGAAGATATTGCTATCTTGACAGGTGGTACAGTGATTACTGAAGACCTTGGTCTTGAGTTGAAAGACGCAAACATGACTGCTCTTGGACAAGCCGCTAAAGTAACCGTTGATAAAGACAGTACAGTTATAGTGGAAGGTGCTGGTGATAGCGCTGCTATTGCTGACCGTGTCAATGTAATTAAATCACAATTGGCTGCAACAACATCTGAATTTGACCGTGAAAAATTGCAAGAACGTCTTGCTAAATTAGCAGGTGGTGTTGCCGTAATTAAAGTCGGCGCTGCAACAGAAACAGAATTGAAAGAAATGAAATTGCGTATTGAAGATGCCCTTAACGCGACACGTGCTGCCGTTGAAGAAGGTATCGTTGCTGGTGGTGGTACAGCACTTGTTAATGTCATTTCAAAAGTTGCAGAACTTGAATTGGAAGGTGACGAAGCAACAGGACGTAACATCGTACTTCGTGCCTTGGAAGAACCTGTTCGTCAAATTGCAACAAACGCTGGTTACGAAGGTTCAGTTGTCATTGAACGTTTGAAAAATGAATCACTTGGTACAGGTTTCAACGCTGCTAACGGTGAATGGGTAGATATGGTTGAAGCTGGTATCATCGACCCAGTGAAAGTAACACGTTCAGCTCTTCAAAACGCTGCCTCTGTTGCTAGTTTGATTTTGACGACAGAAGCTGTCGTGGCTAACAAACCGGAACCTGCTGCTCCAGCACAACCTGCTCCAGGTATGGATCCATCAATGATGGGTGGCTTCTAATTATCCACTCTAGTCAGATTTTACTCGATAAAGAAGTTAAGAGGTTTCTCTTAGCTTCTTTTTTTTAGTTTTTCCCTTAAAATTTGATATAATAGGACAAATATGACACATGATAAGGTTTACAGATGGAGGTGAGGGTATTGGATGATAAAGAATTCCTGCAGATTGGGGAATTATATCGGAAATTACGCTTAGCGCGTGGTTTGAAATTAAAAGACGTTGCTAACCAACAATTATCCCTTTCCCAACTCTCTAAATTTGAAAATGGGCAGACCATGATTGCGGCAGATAAGTTGTTGGTTGCGCTGTCTGGCATTCACATGAGTTTAGCAGAATTTGGCCACGCTCTTAACCATTACCAAGAGAGCCCCTTCTTTTCTAAAGGCAAGCAAATTGCGATGCTTCAATTGACAGGTGATGTTGATGGTTTAAAAGCTTTGATACATGATGTGGCAGATACCGATGTTTACACGCGTTTGAATGCCATCGATGTGGCGAGTGCTATTCAGTCGCTTGACCCAGTTTATGCGATTTCAGAAGCAGACAAGGCTTTTTTGACAGATTATCTCTATGGCATCGAGGAGTGGACAGAATACGAACTCTACTTGTTTGGCAATACCATGTCTATCTTGTCTAGTAAGGATTTGATTTTTTTGGGTAAAGCCTTTGCTGAGCGGGATAGCTTTTACCAAACCTTGCCTCAGCACAGAAAGACAGCTGAGTTGATCTTTTTAAATATCATGTTTGCCTTAATTGAGCGGCGTGAGTTGCATCACATTCCTTATTTTATGGAAAAATTGGAAGCTTTGCTGACTTATCAAGATATGTTTGCCTTGAGCGTCTTGACCTTTTTGCGACAAGTACTTGATTACCTCAATGGCTCTTTGGTAAGTGTGACACCTATCAAAGATTATATTGATATGGTTAAAAAAGTGGGCAATCCGACCTTGGCTGATTTGCTGACTGAGCGTCTTGCAGCCTTTGGATTGATAGAAAAAATCTGAGCCTTTGCACTCAGATTTTGATAATTATTTCTTTAAAATGGCCAAATACGAAAAGTAAGTAGCAAAAAAGCCAAAAGCAATCCTTTAAAACGCATCTCAAAAACCTCCTTTTCTTACCATTATAACCGAATAACCGAGAAATGACTAAAAACATCTGATTATCAGATGTGAGAATAAAAAATTTATTTTCATATTTGAAAATTCTGTAAATTTCACTTTTTTTATGGTATAGTATTCTTATAAGTATTTACTGATAGTACTTATGCAACAATTGTTTGATTTGGCGATGCTAAAAAACGATTGTTAGGGGGACTAGGTTTTCCTAGGGAGAGATGAAAGATCATTACTTGTAAAAGAATTTGACGCTTGACTTGCTCAAACTAACAGGTCATACCTAAGATAAATACCATGGTGGTGGTTCGGTGCATTATGGATCGATTTTTAAATTAATGCAGTAGCAGGTATGACAAGAGAAATGATTTGTAAGGTCTAAGGTTCTCGACTAGAGTGTTTCTAGTAGGCCTTATTATTATTTGACAGGCATCACTAGTTATCTAGTGGTGTTTTAATATATTTTTAATTAAGCAAATAAGGTCGAAATATCCTTGCTTTTTTGGTTGTCTTAAAAGAGGATAAGCGCACAGTTGTAACTGTTTTCAAGTTCTAAAAAGCTTTTTTTAAAAAAATTCAGAAAACGCTTTACAAAATGAAAATACGTGCTATAATAAAATCATCAAAGCAACGCAAACGTTTGCGTAGCTTTAAGCGCAAATCAATCTCTTTTTAAATGGAAAAATAGATGGCATTATTTTTTTAAGTCAAAAAGCAATTGGTTTATTAGCAAAAAGGTTTAAGGAGTTATTACATGAAGAAAGCATTTCAAAAGTTAACCAGCTTTGAATTTTGGCAAAAGTTCGGTAAATGCTTGATGGTTGTTATTGCTGTTATGCCAGCAGCAGGGTTGATGGTTAGTATCGGAAACTCACTTCCTCTGATCAATGCCGACTCAGCTATCTTAGCAACTGTTGGTAACGTTATTGCCCAAATTGGTTGGGGAATTATCAATAACCTTCACATTCTCTTTGCATTAGCTATCGGGGGTAGCTGGGCTAAGGAGCGTGCAGGTGGTGCGTTCGCAGCTGGTATTGCATTTATTTTGATCAATCTTATCACAGGTCACGTTTATGGTGTTACCCTTGATATGATTGAAGATGGAACAAGTGTGGTTCACAACGTTCTTGGTTCACCAATGCTTGTTTCTGACTATTTCGTTGACATTCTTGGACAACCTGCTCTTAACATGGGTGTCTTTGTCGGAATCATCTCAGGTTTTGTAGGGGCAACAGCTTACAACAAATACTACAACTACCGTAAATTGCCAGATGTTTTGTCATTCTTTAACGGAAAACGTTTTGTTCCATTTGTCGTTATCTTCCGTGCAATAATCGTTGGTTTGATCATGGCTGTTGTTTGGCCAATCATCCAATCAGGTATCAATGGATTTGGTACATGGATTGCATCATCACAAGATTCTGCTCCATTCTTGGCGCCATTCTTGTATGGTACGTTAGAGCGTTTGCTTCTACCATTTGGTTTGCACCACATGATTACAATCCCAATGAACTACACTTCTCTTGGTGGTACTTACGTTATCCTTACAGGTGCTCAACAAGGTGCAGAAGTATTTGGACAAGACCCACTTTGGTTGGCATGGGTAACTGACCTTATCAACCTTAAAGGTTCTAATGTAACAGAATACCAAAACCTTCTTGCAACAGTTGTTCCAGCTCGTTTCAAAGTTGGACAAATGATTGGTGCAACTGGTACTTTGATGGGGGTTGCTTATGCAATGTACCGTAATGTTGACCCAGACAAGAAGAAAAAATACTCTGCTATGTTTATCTCAACAGCAGCAGCAACTTTCCTAACAGGTGTAACTGAGCCAATCGAGTACATGTTCATGTTCGTTGCGATGCCACTTTACGTTGTGTATGCAGTGGTACAAGGTTTGACATTTGCATTGGCTGACTTGGTAAACCTACGTCTTCACTCATTCGGTAATATCGAATTGCTAACACGTACACCGATGGCTATTAAAGCAGGACTTGGTGGCGACTTATTCAACTTTGTTATTTGCTCAATCTTGTCAGGTGTGTTGATGTACTTCATCGCAGACTTCATGATTAAGAAATTTAACTACGCAACTCCAGGTCGTAACGGTAACTACGACGATATGGATTCTGAAGATGCAGCAGCATCAGGTGATTCATCAAACGGTGGCACTATCGGTCACGCAGATACTCAAGTTATCCAAATCATCAACCTTCTTGGTGGACGTGAAAACATTGAAGATGTAGATGCTTGTATGACGCGTCTTCGTGTAACTGTTAAAGATATTGTTAAAGTCGGTGACGAAGAAACTTGGAAAAAAGCTGGTGCGATGGGCTTGATTATCAAAGGTAATGGTGTTCAAGCGGTTTACGGACCAAAAGCTGATATCTTGAAATCTGATATCCAAGACTTCCTAGACTCAGGTGCTGAAGTTCCAAAAATTGATTTTTCAGAAGTAGAAGGTCACGACGTTACTCAAGTATCTTATAAAGGTGCTGTTGAAATGGTTGAATCTATCGTTGATGGTGAAGTACGACCAATCACAGACGTTAAAGACCCTGTCTTTGCAGGTAAAATGATGGGTGATGGTTTCATCGTGGAACCTGAAAATGGTAACATCTTCTCTCCTGTATCAGGTATCGTGACAAGTGTCTTCCCAACAAAACACGCCTTTGGTTTGTTGACAGATAACGGACTTGAAGTGCTTGTTCACATTGGTTTGGATACAGTAGCCCTTAACGGTGTGCCATTCTCTGTTAAAGTGGCTGAAGGTCAACGTGTGAAAGCTGGCGATCTTCTTGTAGTAGCAGACCTAGCAGCTATCGAATCTGCAGGACGTGAAACAACTGTTATCGTTGCCTTTACAAATACTGCTGAAATCAAATCAGTAACCTTGACAAAAGTTGGTAAACAAAAAGCCAACACAGTGGTTGCTAAAGTAGAATTATAAGATTAGAATATCTAATAAGCAAAGAGAGTCTAAGATAAGAATCGAGGACTCTCCTTTGATTTTTGGGGAGAAAGACATGGCTAAATTTTTAACGCTTAATACGCATTCTTGGTTAGAGGCAAATTCATTAAAGAAATTATTCGATTTGGCGGAGCACATTTACATTGAAGATTATGATGTGATTTGTTTGCAAGAAATCAATCAAGATATTCGTGGTTTATTAACCAAAGAGATTGAAGGGTATGAGGAATTACCAGGTAGTCCAGAACTCCATCGTGACAATTATGCCCTACAATTAGTCAATTATCTTAAGAGCCAAGGCAGACATTATTACTGGTCTTGGGCTTATAATCATATCGGTTATGACAAATACAATGAGGGTGTTGTTATCTTGTCAAAAGAGCCACTGAAAGTCAAAGATGTTTTAGTGTCTGATGTGGACGATGAAACGGATTATCACACACGACGTGTCCTTGTTGGTGAAACCAAAGCCGATGGAAAGCCTATTACAGTTGTTAGTTTGCATATGTCTTGGTTTGGCAAAGGCTTCGAAGAAGAATGGAACAAGCTGGAAACCGCTTTGAGTGATTATCCAAAACCAATGGTGCTCATGGGAGATTTTAATAACCCGACAGATACTGCTGGTTATGACATGGTTTTAAAGAGCCCGCTTGAGTTGCAAGATAGCCACAAGGTAGCAAAAGTCATTCAAGGTGATCACACCATCATCGAAGATATCGACGGTTGGGAAGGGAATAAGCAGTCTCTAAAAGTTGATCACGTCTTTACAAGTAAAGATATTGATGTCTTGTCGTCTGTGGTTGTATTTGACGGCGGTGCTTCACCAATTGTGAGCGACCACTTTGGTATTGCGGTTGATATTGAGTTTTAATGAGCAAAAATAAAAGGAAGATGTTGTCATCTTCCTTTTTGCTATGTTAATCAATAATTGGGCTTTTTAGGTAAGCATCAACGAGGCGTTCGGTTGCTTGAACAGAATCGATGTGCGTACGTTCGTATGAGTGGCTTGATTCGATACCTGCACCAAATAGAGCGTGTTTGACCTCAGCGCCTGCGCGAAGAGCTGCTGAAGCGTCACTGCCGTAGTATGGGTAAATATCCAATTTATAAGGAATTTTATTTTCTTCAGCCAAATGGACCAAGTGTTGACGCAATTCGTAATGGTAAGGTCCTGAAGCATCTTTGACACAGATTGATACACTGTATTCGTCTGTTTGTTGATCATCTCCCATGGCTCCCATGTCAACGGCAAGGTATTCAACAGTTTCAGCTGGGATACTTGAGTTGGCACCGTGTCCTAATTCTTCAAATGCTGAGAAATAGAAGTGGGTTGTGTATGGTAAGGCGATATTTTCTTCCTTGTAGGTTTTAAGCAGTTTGATGAGAATGGCTGCTGAAACTTTATCATCTAAGTGACGTGATTTGATGAAACCTGATTCTGTGACAACCACACGAGGGTCAAATGAGATGAAATCACCGACTTCAATGCCCAAAGCGCGTGTTTCTGCTTCAGAAGTGACTTTCTCATCCAAACGGATTTCCATATTGGCTTGGTTGCGTTCGGCTGTACCAGCATCTTTGTAAACGTGGACAGATGTTTGGTGCATGAGAATGGTTCCGCTGATTTGTTTGCCGTTTTTAGCCACATGGACAATACAGTTTTCCCCTTCGATCGCATTGTAAACAAAGCCACCGATAAGGTCCATTTTTAGGCGACCGTCTGGTTTGATGGCACGAACCATGGCACCAAGTGTATCAAGGTGAGCGGTCACGATGCGGTGTTTGTTATCGTCTTTTCCTGTCACGCTAACCATGACACCCCCTTTATTGGTACGAGTTGGAACGTAACCAAAACTTTCCAATTCAGCAATGAGGTAATTCATGATGTGGCTAGTGTAGCCAGTAGGTGATGGAATATTCGTGAGTTTTGTAATGTAATCAA
Organism: Streptococcus sp. UBA632; assembly: GCF_002300045.1. NCBI lineage: Bacteria > Bacillati > Bacillota > Bacilli > Lactobacillales > Streptococcaceae > Streptococcus > Streptococcus sp. UBA632. The sequence goes on from NZ_DBPA01000017.1 coordinate 8,202, forward strand.
CTGTTGTTTGCATAATGATCTCCAATAATATCTAATCAGCTTATAAAATAAGCTCATTACCATTATACCATGACTTTTCCGTTTGGTAGAAGATTTGGCTAATGGGCTTGGCTGACTTGGGCTAATCGCTTCATGGTAATTTTGGCAAGACGTTCCACATCTGCACCGGTCCCACGTAATTCAAAATCACCTAACATTGGGAAACCAAAACGTTTGGCGTATTGTTTGGCTGTCAGGCAATACTGCTCGTTGAAATTGCGGTTTCCAGAGCCAATAATACCAATGCAGTGCTTATCATTGCCGTGTGCAGCGATGAAATCCCCCAAAGGATTGGTTAAAATTTCCACATCGCCTGTATCAATGCCGTTTCCTCCCTCTAAATAAGTTGGCAAAATGGCGACAAAAGGTTCTGTAATAGGGAAAGTATCATGATTAAGGTCTTTAACATTGATTTCTTCTGTCTGTAAGTCATACTGACTCAGCAAATGCTCCCTAAAACGCTTGGCAAAGCTCTTGGTATTGCCACTTAAACTAATATAAACAACATATAAGAGTGATTGTCTCTTTTGATCTAACATCGCAATGTACCTTTCAATAGTCTACCTAAAAATGTAACATAAAGGACTGAGATAGACAAGGAAGAGGGGAACTATAGATTTTAAAATACCCCTAAAGGATCAGATGCGCTGTAAACCTTTAGGGGTATTGACTACTCATTAAATCCGTTGTCAACAGTAACTTGTTTGAACCACTCACCAGATTTTTTAATTGTTTTGACTTGTGTATGAATATTATTTGATATAAATCCATAGCGATTACGATAAGCATTCACCCAAGACCAACAATCAATTGGTGTCCAAAGGTGATATCCAAAACAATTTGAACCTTCCTTGATTCCTCGGTGAAGACAAGCAAGATGTTCTTTGATAAAGTCAATACGATAGTCATCCTGAATTTGCCCATTTTCGTCCATGAAACGTTCCTCATGAGAAACCCCCATCCCATTTTCAGAAACAAACCAAGGAATGTTCTTATAATTATCTCGAATATTGACAGCGATGTCGTAAATAGCTTCTGGATAAATTTCCCATCCTTTATCAATATTCATACGACGACCAGGCATTTTGTATTCATCGTAGTAACGGTTTGGTAACCAATCGCCTACAGAATTCGGCGCAATATCAGGTGCTTTTACACGATTGGGGTGATAAAAATTAACTCCTAAAAAGTCCACAGTATTTGCTTTAAGGATGTCAGAATCTCCAAGTTCTGTTTGCCAAATAACCCCATCATTTGTTAGAATCTCTTCGAGTTCTTTTGGAAATTCTCCATTGATAGCAGGTTCAAGGAACATTTTGTTGTTCCAAAGTTCAGCAAAGTGTGCTGCGGCTAAATCTTCTTTGGAATTAGAGGCAGAGTAAGTAGGTGTTAAATTTAAAATTGTACCAATTCGTCCACCGTCTTTATCTAAACCAAGCTCTTTAAATTTAGCGATAGCTTTTGCAGAAGCAATATTTAAGTTATATGCAACTTGAACTGCTTTTTTACCATCAACTAATTTAGGGTAATGAAATTGATAAAGGTATTCTCCGTCAACAACAACCATTGGTTCATTGTGTGTTGTCCAATCTTTAACGCGATCGCCAAAAGCCTTAAACGCTTGTTCTGCAAAGCCAACATAAAGATCTACGACATGGCGTGCTTCCCACCCTCCATATCTGTGATAAAGCTCAACAGGTAGATCGAAGTGATGCAAATTCATAATGGGACGAATGCCATTTTCGATGAAGCAGTCGATGACATTATTATAGAATTCTAGTGCCTCTTGATTAACGGTATTTGTTTCAAGGTCATCGATTAGACGGGTCCATTGAATAGAGGTACGAACACTATTAAGCCCAACTTTTTTCATTAAAGCAATATCTTCTTTATAGCTATTATAAAAGTTTGAGGCTGTATCAGGTCCTACATGGTTATAAAATACCTCAGGTTCAATTTCATACCAATAGTCAAACATATTAGCGTGTTTTTTATTGAAACGTCCTTCGCTTTGAGGTCCTGATGTAGCAGCACCCCACCAAAAATGATTTGGAAATGTGTAAGTTACCATAAGCTTCACCTCATTTTATTTTTAATAAAATTATATACTTTTTAAATACAAAAAACAATATTTATATTTAAAAATACTAGACTTTTAAGCGGGAATATTTTATACTTACACTGTAAAGATAAAATTAGAAGAAAGAGGCGTAGTTATGAACAAATTTCTGGATAGTATTAGCGACAAGCTCTTACCTGTAGCAAACAAATTAGCATCAAATCGATATCTATCAATTTTAAGAGATGCTTTTATGTTGGCGTTTCCTTTAACCATGTTTGGCTCGATTGTTGTGGTTATTTGTAATCTTCCTTTTTTAAACGACGAAATGAAAGCGCTTTTGAACGAACTGTTAGGTAGTGGTCAAAGTGCAACCATGTCTATTATGACTGTCTTTGTTACTTTTGGTATTGGTTATTATTTATCAAAATCTTATGATGTGGAAGGTATTTTTGGGGGTGCTATTTCATTTGCAAGTTTCCTTATATTGACACCATTTTTTGTCACAAGCGATAGTGGTGAAACGATTTCGAATGTTTTAAGTCTTGATCGACTTGGTGCTAAAGGGATGTTTCTTGGAATGATTGTATCTTTTATAGCAGCTGAGATTTATAGTAGAACTAGCCGAAAAGGTTGGCAAATAAAAATGCCTGATAGCGTTCCACCTGCAGTTGCTAAATCATTTGCCGCATTGATTCCAGCTATATTAACTTTATCTATTTTTACCGCTATCAATGCTATTGTGACAGTTGGTTTAAATACCAATCTTCATGATGTTATTTATAATATTATTCAAGTTCCGTTAGTTGGTTTGGGAAGTAGTATTTGGGCAACGTTGCTTGCTATCTTCTTTATTCAATTCTTATGGTTTTTCGGACTTCATGGACAAATTCTTGTAAATTCGGTAATGGATCCCGTTTGGAATACTCTAATGTTCGAAAACTTGGAAGCCTACAAAGCAGGTGAGCATCTTCCTCATATTATTACAAAACCTTTCATGGAGGTATTTACAGTTGGTTTAGGTGGCTCAGGTATGACTTTGGCAGTTGTCATTATTATGGCATTCTTCTTGCGAAAGAAACAATATCGTGATGTTGGTCGTTTAGCGTTAGGTGCAGGAATATTCAATGTTAACGAGCCTGTTATCTTTGGTTTACCAATTGTACTAAATGCAACGATTCTTATTCCTTGGGTCATTGCTCCAATCATTGTTACAGCATTTAATTATTTTGTTATGGCCATTGGGATCGTGCCTGCTCCAACAGGTGTGTCTGTACCTTGGACTGTCCCAATATTCTTTAGTGGTATAATTGCAACCAATTCGCTAGCAGGAGGACTTCTCCAAATTGTCGATTTTATACTTGTAGGATTTATTTGGTATCCATTCTTAAGAATGCTAGACAAACAAGAGGATTCTGCGTTATAATAAAGGTATTATTGGAATATTGGTCTATACATTAGGACCTTATTAAAATAAAACGTACAGTAAGGAATGGACTTGGAGGAGGCAGGCATTTATGTCAGAACCGTTATTTTTAAAATCGCAAATGCATGATAAAATTTGGGGAGGCACGAAGCTTCGTGAGGCCTTTGGTTATGATATTCCAACTGAAACAACGGGTGAGTATTGGGCAATCTCAGCTCACCCAAATGGGGTTTCGGTTATCAAAAATGGTATTTACGAAGGCGAAGGCTTAGATCAATTGTATCGCGAGCACAAAGAGCTTTTTGGCCACCCAAAATCAGAAGTTTTTCCTTTGTTAATCAAGATTTTGGATGCTAATGACTGGCTTAGTGTTCAGGTTCACCCTGATGACGCTTTTGCTTTAGCTCACGAAGGCGAACTTGGTAAAACAGAATGCTGGTATATCATTGCAGCAGATGAAGGAGCTGAGATTATATACGGTCATAATGCCAAGTCAAAAGAAGAGTTACGCCAATGGATTGAAGAAGGTCGCTGGGATGATTTGTTAACAAAAATCCCTGTTAAGGCTGGTGATTTCTTCTATGTTCCAAGTGGGACGATGCACGCGATTGGTAAGGGGATCTTGATTTTAGAAACACAACAATCCAGTGATACAACTTATCGTGTGTACGATTTTAATCGTCGTGACGCCCAAGGCAATTTAAGAAAGCTTCACATTGATAAGTCAATTGATGTGTTAACTATTGGGAAACCAGCAAACAGCACGCCAGCAACGATGGCAGTTGACCATTTGGAATCAACCTTGTTGGTATCAAACAAATTCTTTTCTGTTTACCGTTGGGAAGTTACAGGCTTGGTCGATTTCACGCAAACTGTTCCTTATTTGTTGCTTAGTGTCTTGTCTGGTCAGGGGCAATTGACTGTTGATGGTCGTGTCTATGATCTGAAAAAAGGTGATCACTTTATCTTGCCAAATGACGTGAAAGAATGGTCATTTGATGGGCAATTAGAGATGATTGTGAGCCATCCTAACGAAGACTAATACGCATCTTTGGTTTGTTCTACTTTTTATAATAAAACAGGAAATCCGTATGGATTTCTTTTCTGTTATCTTGTCAACAACCTGTGACAAGATGTTTTACTTGTGTCAACGAGAAAAAGTTAGTTATATTAGCGTCTAACATCTGATGGGTTGACAAGTTTGTCAAGTTAAGTTGGCAAACTTGTCAACGACGTGTCAAGGCTTGAAAGAAGGGAAAATTATGGAAAAATACAATCTTATTGCAAACGATGTCCGAAAGAAAATTTTAGAAGGGTTTTATAAGCCAAATGAGCAGTTGCCTTTTGAACGTGATTTTTGTGAGTACTACAATGTGAGTAAAATGACGGTTAAAAAAGCTCTGGATATTTTGGTGGCGGAAGGTTTGATTTACAAACGTCGTGGGGCTGGGACTTTTGTCATGGATTTACCAGTTGAAAAGATGGAAAAAATGCTGATGGATATTCAGATGATGGGGACGACAGCTTTTTATCCTGATAAAACGATTACTAGTCGAGTTTTGGATTTTTCAGTGGTGAAAGCAACACCTGAAATTGCTGATAAATTGAAAATCAAAGAAACCAGCTTTGTTTACAAAATCAATCGCGTGCGTTTTGTGAATGATAAGCCTACTGTCATCGAAGAAACTTATATGCCTATCGATTTGATTACAGGATTGCGCTTAGAGCAAGTTGAGCATTCGATTTATGATTACATTGAGAATGATTTGGGTTTGAAAATCCAATCAGGTCACCGTACGATTACGGTTCGCCGTGCAACAGATACGGAAGCACATTATTTGGATTTGGAAAGCGGCGATCCTGTGGCAGTTGCGGTTCAAACAGGTTATTTAAATACAGGTGTGGCTTTTGAATATTCTATCAGTAAACACCGCTACGACGAATTTTCTGTTGAGATTGTTTTGACCCATAATTAATGCTAGAGATGCCGTGATTTTTACGGCAGATGAGTTGGTATTTTAGGGTATTTAATGTTAAAATAATAGACAATATCAACAATCTGTATGCGTAAGAAGAGGTCATTATGGCAAAAAATGTAAATTTAACAGGAGAAGAAGTCGTTGAGCTGACAGCTCAGTACATGAGCGAATCTGATGTTCAAATGGTCCAAAAGGCGTTGGATTATGCTACTAAAGCTCATTTTTACCAAGTCAGACAATCTGGTGAGCCTTATATCATTCACCCGATCCAAGTAGCGGGCATTTTAGCGGAACTTCATTTGGATGCGGTAACAGTGGCTTGTGGTTTCTTGCACGATGTGGTAGAAGATACCGAGTTGACTTTGGAAGACATTGAAAAAGAATTTGGACGCGATGTGCGTGATATCGTGGATGGAGTGACCAAGCTTGGTAAGGTTGAATACAAATCACACGAAGAACAATTGGCAGAGAACCATCGTAAAATGCTGATGGCGATGTCAAAAGATATTCGCGTTATCTTGGTCAAATTGGCAGACAGGCTACACAATATGCGTACGTTGAAACACTTACGTAAGGATAAGCAGGAACGCATTTCGCGTGAAACCATGGAAATTTACGCACCTTTGGCACACCGTTTAGGGATTAGCCGTATCAAGTGGGAATTGGAAGATTTGTCTTTTCGTTACCTTAATGAAGTCGAGTTTTACAAGATTTCTCACATGATGAAGGAAAAACGTCGTGAAAGAGAAGCCTTGGTTGACGAGATTGTCAAGAAAATCAAGGACTACACGCAAGAACAAGGGCTTTACGGCGATGTTTATGGACGTCCAAAACACATTTACTCAATTTACCGCAAGATGCGTGACAAAAAGAAACGCTTTGATCAGATTTATGATCTGATTGCCATTCGTTGCATCATGGAAACACCAAGCGATGTTTATGCCATGGTGGGTTACATTCACGAATTGTGGCGCCCAATGCCAGGACGTTTCAAAGACTACATTGCGGCTCCAAAGTCAAATGGTTATCAATCAATCCATACCACTGTTTATGGTCCAAAAGGTCCCATTGAAATCCAAATTAGAACCAAGGAAATGCACCAAGTCGCCGAATATGGTGTAGCTGCTCACTGGGCTTATAAAAAAGGAATCAAAGGCAAGGTTGACAAGCAAGAACAAGCGGTCGGCATGAGCTGGATTAAAGAGCTTGTGGAATTGCAAGACGCTTCAAACGGTGATGCCATTGACTTTGTGGATTCTGTTAAGGAAGATATTTTCTCAGAGCGCATTTACGTCTTTACACCGACAGGTGCCGTGCAAGAATTGCCAAAAGATTCTGGTCCAATTGATTTTGCCTACGCTATCCACACACAAGTAGGTGAAAAGGCAGTTGGTGCCAAGGTTAATGGACGCATGGTTCCCTTGACGGCTAAATTAAAAACAGGTGATGTCGTTGAAATTGTCACCAATCAAAATTCATTTGGGCCTAGCCGTGACTGGATTAAGATTGTTAAGACCAACAAAGCTCGCAATCGTATTCGTCAATTTTTGAAAAACCAAGACAAGGAACTCTCGGCCAATAAAGGTCGTGAGTTGTTGGTGGATTATTTTCAAGACCATGGTTACGTTGCTAATAAATATCTAGATAAAAAGCATATCGAAGCGATTTTGCCACGTTTTAGTGTGCGCAGTGAGGAAGCCTTGTATGCAGCTGTTGGATTTGGCGAAATCAGCGCCGTTGCTGTCTTTAATCGCCTGACTGAAAAAGAACGTCGTGAGGAAGAGCGTGCGAGAGCCAAAGCCGAAGCCGAAGAATTGATGAAAGGCGGCGAAGTCAAGACTGAAAACCGCGATGTTTTGAAGGTTCGCAGTGAAAATGGCGTGATTATTCAAGGGGCGTCAGGTTTGCTGATGCGTATCGCAAAATGTTGTAATCCTGTACCAGGTGATCCTATCGAAGGCTACATTACAAAAGGTCGCGGGGTTGCCATTCACCGTGCTGATTGCCATAATATCAAGAGCCAAGAGGGCTATGAAGAACGTTTAATTGAAGTGGAGTGGGACGATGCTAATTCAAGCAATGACTACTTGGCGGAAATTGATATTTACGGCTTGAACCGTTCAGGATTGCTCAATGACGTGCTACAAGTCGTGTCAAATGCGACAAAAAACGTATCAACCGTCAATGCCCAACCAACTAAGGATATGAAGTTTGCTAATATCCATATTAGCTTTGCTATTCCTAATCTAACAGCTCTGACAAGCGTGGTTGATAAAATCAAAATCATTCCAGATGTTTATTCTGTTAAGCGAACAAATGGGTGATGTTTTCTGTTAAATAAAGCACAGACTCCCAGTAGTTTTGTTCACTATTGGGGGTCTTTCGTCTAAGAAAGGTAATTAAAATGAAAATTGTGATGCAACGTGTCAAGCGTGCAGCCGTAAGCATCGATGAGGCTACTGTTGGTGCGATAGACCAAGGACTTCTATTATTGGTTGGCGTGGGACCAGATGACCAGCAGGAAGATTTGGATTATGCGGTGCGTAAAATCGTCAATATGCGTATTTTTTCAGATGATAATGGTAAGATGAACTTGTCAGTCCAAGATATCAAGGGCAAGATTTTGTCTGTTTCTCAGTTTACGCTGTTTGCAGAAACCAAAAAAGGCAATCGCCCAGCTTTTTCAGGTGCTGCAGAGCCTGAGATGGCAGAGAAGTATTATCAAGCGTTTAATGCTGCCCTATCCCAATTTGTCCCAGTTGAAACAGGGCAATTTGGTGCTGATATGCAGGTAAGTCTAGTCAATGACGGCCCTGTGACTATCCTACTAGACACCAAATCGCGCTAGTAATGTCTGTATTTAAAATGATTGGAGAGATATGTCAATAGAGAAATGGTTCCCTGAAGCTCGTCGTGACAAAGAGGACACGTCTGGTGAGGAGTGGATTGTTTTAGAGGAAAATGGTCAAAAGTGGTACCTTCCCATTGCCCAACTCAGTGAGCGTGAAAAAGCCTTGCTGCAGTTTAAGCAGGTGGCCATTTCAGATAATAGTCACACCAACCATCCTTGGTATCGGTATTTGGTGCAAAAAAAGGGCAATCCTCCAACAACCTACAAACGACTACAGATGATTTACATCGAGCATCCTTATGCCCTTCCCAAAGAGTTGTTCACGTTTTTTAAGACGCTATTGCCTAATCTCATTACGGTGGTGACCTTGTCGGAAAATCGTAGCTTGCTCTTGCTCAATCAAGAACAGCCAATGGTGGTTGAGGATGTCATTCAAGATGTGTTGCCGACTTTGGAGAGTGATTTTGGAACCAAGCTGACCGTTTTCTTTGGCAATTGCTGGAATTGTGTGAAAAAGGAAGATGCTCAGATTTATTTTGAGGAGGAGATGCGGCTTTTTTCAAGTGTCAAATTGTATGGTGGCAATGAGAGAACCAGTACTTTTTCAGAATTGCTCCTCTTAAACCTTGCGCATGCTTCAGATGTTCCTACGATTAAACGCACGCTGTTGGAGTGTATTGACAATAGCAAAGATATGCGTGATGTCATCGTGATGTTGTGGCAAGAGCAGGGGAATTTAGCTAAAACAGCTCAACACCTGTACATTCACCGCAACTCCCTTCAGTATAAGTTGGAAAAATTTCGCTTAGCTTCTGGTTTGAATGTGAAAAACTTAAATGATTTGACCTTGTCTTATTTGTTGGTCAAGATGTCTTAATTTTGGTCATCTTGCACAAAAAAACTTGGGCATTTTGTCTCTATTTTGTAAACGCTGCCTTTGCTATAATAAAAGCACATCGTTCAAAGGAGTAACAAAATGGTCGAATTAAATCTTAACCACATTTACAAAAAATACCCAAATGCAAGCCACTATGCTGTTGAGGACTTCAACCTTGACATTAAAGATAAAGAATTTATCGTCTTCGTAGGACCTTCAGGTTGCGGGAAGTCAACAACGCTTCGTATGGTTGCAGGTCTTGAGGACATCACAGAAGGTGAACTTAAAATTGACGGCGAAGTGGTCAATGACAAAGCACCAAAAGATCGTGATATTGCCATGGTTTTCCAAAACTACGCCCTTTACCCACACATGAGCGTTTATGATAACATGGCCTTTGGTCTGAAATTAAGAAAATACAAAAAAGACGATATTGACAAACGTGTTCGTGAAGCTGCTCAAATCCTTGGTTTGACCGAGTTTCTTCAACGTAAACCAGCTGACTTGTCAGGTGGCCAACGCCAACGTGTTGCCATGGGACGTGCAATTGTCCGTGACGCCAAAGTATTCTTGATGGATGAGCCTTTGTCAAACTTGGATGCGAAATTGCGTGTGTCAATGCGTGCTGAAATCGCTAAAATTCACCGCCGTATCGGGGCAACAACTATCTACGTTACCCACGACCAAACCGAAGCCATGACACTGGCTGACCGCATCGTTATCATGAGTTCAACGAAAAACCCTGACGGTTCAGGAACTATTGGACGCGTGGAACAAATCGGAACCCCACAAGAACTCTACAACCGTCCAGCTAATAAATTTGTCGCTGGCTTTATCGGAAGCCCAGCCATGAACTTCTTTGAAGCAACTGTTGACGGTGATACGCTAGTGAGCGATGGTGGCTTCACTGTGAAATTGCCAGAAGGCCAAAAGAAATTGCTTGAAACCAAAGGATACAATGGCAAACGCGTTATCTTTGGTATTCGTCCAGAAGACGTATCAAATAACCCATTGGCACGTGAAACTTACCCTGGCGCAACGCTTTCAGCTGAAGTGACCGTATCAGAGTTGCTTGGTTCAGAAACCATGCTTTACGTTCGTTCAGGTGGTGTTGAATTGGTAGCACGTACCGATGCGCGTGATGTTTACCAACCAGGTTCAAAAGTGGAATTGACATTGAATGTTGCCAAAGGTCACTTCTTTGACTCAGAAACGGAGGTAGCTATTCGCTAATTTAACGCTATCCAAAACAGAACTCTTCTAGAATACAACCCAAAAAGCCTTACGTCTAACAGCGGAGGGCTTTTTTGGGTTTTCATCATAAAATAAAGTTACTTACCAAATGATAAGTAACTTTTTATTGTCTAAACTTATTCGTCAGCGACCATGATATCAGTTAATTGACCAAATTTTTCTTTAGCATCTTCAGAAATATTAGAATCAGTGACCAGGTGATCGATTTTGCTAACATTGTAGAAATCATAAAAATCGTATTTATTGAATTTTTCATGGTCGACGAGAAGGAATTTTTCAAAGGCATTATCAAGAGCAATGCGTTGAATTTCTCCTTCATTTTCGCTGTAAGTGGCTACAGAATCCCCAAAGACACCATTGGCACTGACAAATGCTTTTGAGAATTTGAGATTTTGCAAGTAGTTAGCAGTCAGTGAGCCGACAAAGGCACCTGTAATATCACGATATTCACCGCCGGTTAAGATTAAATCGGTGCTTTTATTTTGATTTAAAATAGTGAATACTGGCAAACTATTTGTCACGACACGGATGTTTTTGGCAATAAGTTCGTGAGCAAAATGTTCCAGCGTTGTTCCAGGACCGATGAAAACTGTTTCGCCATCTTGGATGAATTGACTTGCAAATTTTGCAATAGCGCGTTTTTCTTCAATTTGTAGTTCTTGTTTTTCAGTGTTTGATTTTTCGTATTTAGGTTTTACTTTTGGTGTATCGATACTTTGGGCGCCACCATGGATACGAATCAACAAACCTTCTTTATCGAGTTCGTCAAGGTCACGACGAACAGTCATATCTGAAACACCAAGTTCTTTAATGATGTCGTTAACAGTAATAACACCTTTTACGTTGATTTTCTCAAGAATCCACTGGAGGCGTTCTTTTTTTAACATACTAAACTCCTTTTTTTTTATTTCTCCTTGTCATTATCATAGCACAATTAAATTACTAACTCAACAAATAAGAAAAAAAGAAACAATTCGAAACATTGTCGTCATAAAGGTAACAATTACTGAAAATAAAGGATTTCTATGACGTTGTTTTCAATGAAGAAAACAAAAATCAACAAACATTTTTGAAAAACACTAAACAAATATGTTGACAAATGTTTGTTTTAGTTTTATTATATAAACATAAAAAAACGTTTTTAAAAAATTATCTAGATAAAAGAAAAATTTTGAGGTGTTAAAATGACAGTTATTCTTGGTTCAGATGCTGCAGGTAAAACTTTGAAAAATATTATCAAAGATTACTTGCTTGAAAATAATTATGATGTTAAAGACGTCACAGAGGTTAATAAAGATTTCGTTGATAACACGCTTGCTGTTGCGGCTGGTGTCAACGAATCAGATGAAAATTTAGGTATTATGATTGATGCCTATGGTGCAGGTAGCTTTATGACAGCAACTAAAATCAAAGGTATGATTTGTGCGGAAGTTTCAGATGAACGCTCTGCTTATATGACACGTGCTCACAATAATGCTCGCATGATTACTATGGGTTCTGAAATTGTCGGAGTTACTTTGGCGAAAAATATTGTTAAAGGATTTTTGGAAGGTCACTATGATGGTGGTCGTCACCAAATCCGTGTCGATATGCTAAATAAAATGTGCTAGGAGCGAGGAAGATAAAATGAAAATTGCAATTGGATGTGACCATATCGTAACAACAGAAAAAATGGCAGTGTCAGATTTCTTGAAATCAAAAGGTTACGAAGTAATTGACTGTGGGACTTATGACCACACACGTACGCATTACCCAATTTTTGGTAAAAAAGTCGGTGAAGCGGTGACAAGCGGTAAAGCAGATTTAGGTGTTTGTATCTGTGGAACAGGTGTTGGAATCAACAACTCTGTCAACAAAGTTCCAGGCATTCGTTCTGCTTTGGTTCGTGATATGACAACAGCGATTTACGCTAAAGAAGAATTAAATGCTAATGTCATTGGTTTTGGTGGCAAAATCACAGGTGAATTACTCATGTGCGATATTATTGAAGCCTTTATTAAAGCTGAATACAAACCAACAGCAGAAAATAAAGCTTTGATTGAAAAAATTGCACAAGTCGAAACGGTTAATGAGGACCAAACATCACTAGATTTCTTTGATGAATTTCTTGAAAAATGGGACCGTGGCGAATATCACGACTAGGAGAAAATCAGATGATTCTTACAGTAACACTGAATCCGTCAATTGATATTTCTTATCCGCTTGATGAACTAACTTTGGATACGGTCAATCGTGTTTCTGAGGTTAAGAAAACAGCAGGTGGTAAGGGTTTGAACGTCACACGTGTGCTATCAGAAATTGGTGACAATGTGACTGCGACAGGCTTTATCGGTGGAAAGCTCGGTGACTTTTTAACCAGTAGGCTTGATCAAAATGGTATTCAACATCGTTTCTTTCCGATTCATGGGGAAACCCGCAATTGCATTGCGATTTTACATGAAGGTTTGCAGACAGAAGTTTTGGAAGCAGGTCCGATGATTGACCGAGATGAGGCAGATGGTTTTCTTAATCATTTTCGTTACCTTTGCCCGTCTTATGAAGTCATCACGATTTCAGGAAGCCTTCCAGCGGGGCTTGAAAGCGATTATTATCAAAAAGTCATTGGCCTTGCTAATTCGCAAGGCAAAAAAGTGGTGCTAGATTGTTCTGGTAAGGCTCTGGAAGCTGTTTTAACAGGTGATGACAAACCGTTTGTTATCAAGCCAAATACAGAAGAATTATCACAACTTGTTGGAAGAGAAGTGAGCGATGATGTGGAGGAGTTAAAAGAAATCTTGCAAGATGATTTGTTTGCAGGGATTGATTGGGTGGTCGTTTCACTAGGCAGCAAAGGAGCTTTTGCGAAACACGGTGACCACTATTACCGCGTTACCATTCCAAAAATTGATGTCGTCAATCCTGTTGGTTCTGGTGATTCAACGGTGGCTGGTATTGCGTCAGCAATTATCCATAACCTTTCCGACAAAGACTTCTTACGTCATGCGAATGCCCTTGGTATGCTAAACGCTCAAGAAAAAGTGACAGGTCATGTCAATATGACAAATTACGAAAACTTATTTAATCAAATTCAGGTAGAAGAGGTATAAGAAAAATGGTATTAACACAAGAAAAACGCAGATTACTTGAGAAGCTTAGTCGTGATGGCGTGATTTCTGCTTTGGCATTTGACCAACGTGGAGCACTTAAACGCATGATGGCGAAATATCAAACAGAAGAACCAACAGTTGAACAAATCGAACAATTGAAAGCCTTAGTTTCAGAAGAATTGACACCGTATGCGTCATCTATTCTTCTTGACCCTGAGTATGGTTTGCCAGCAAGTAAGGTTCGTAATGCGAATACTGGACTTTTGCTTGCTTATGAAAAAACAGGTTATGATGCGACAACGACTAGCCGCTTGCCAGATTGCTTGGTCGAATGGTCTGCTAAACGTCTTAAAGAAGAAGGAGCTGATGCAGTGAAATTCTTGCTTTATTATGATGTTGATGGTGATGAATACGTTAATCTTCAAAAACAAGCTTATATCGAACGCATTGGTGCCGAATGTAAAGCTGAAGATATACCATTCTTCCTTGAGATTTTGACTTATGATGAAAACATCACTGACAATACAAGCGCAGCATTTGCCAAAGTAAAACCTCACAAAGTTAACGAAGCCATGAAAGTTTTTTCTGACGACCGCTTTGGTATTGATGTGCTCAAGGTTGAAGTCCCTGTCAACATGAAATATGTTGAAGGTTTTGCGGGCGGTGAAGTGGTTTACACTAAAGAAGAAGCTGCTAAAGCTTTCAAAGACCAAGAAGCAGCAAGTCATTTACCATATATCTATCTTAGCGCAGGTGTTTCAGCAAAGTTTTTCCAAGAAACGTTGGTATTTGCGGCTGAATCAGGTGCTAAATTCAATGGTGTCCTTTGCGGACGTGCTACTTGGGCTGGCTCTGTACAAGTGTATATCGAAGAAGGCGAGGCCGCAGCGCGTGAATGGCTAAGAACACAAGGACGCAAGAATATCGAAGAACTCAACGCAGTCCTTATCAAAACAGCCAGCTCATGGAGTGAGAAAGTTGTAGAACCAGCACTTGCCTAATCTAACTCACTAAAACTTCTTTTATTATTTTGTTTTTACGCGTGATGAGAATGGCAGTTATGAGGCTGTTCATTCTCATTTTATTTAGGAGAAAGTAATGGTTATTGAATTAAAAAATGATTTCTTAACAGTTCAATTTAAGGAATTTGGTGGCGCTTTGTCATCCATAAAAGATAAAGACGGCGTCGAATATTTGTGGCAAGGAAATCCAGAGTATTGGAGTTCACAAGCACCAGTATTATTTCCGATTTGTGGGAGCTTACGTGATGATGAAGCTATTTATCGTCCTAGTAGCCGTCCCCATTTTACAGGTGTGATACCGCGACATGGTTTGGTGCGTAAGAAGACTTTTACTTATGAACCATTATCTGAAAATAGCCTTGTTTTTTCAATCACCCCTGATGCGGAAATGTTGGCAAATTATCCTTATGATTTTGAGTTGAAAATCATTTACACTTTGATTGGAAAGACGATTAAAACAAGTTACCAAGTGACAAATCGCGAGACGGAAAAGGTCATGCCTTACTTTATTGGTGGGCACCCTGGGTTTAATTGCCCATTGCTTGCTGATGAGTGTTATGAAGATTATTATCTCGAATTTGAAAAAGAGGAAACTTGTACTGTTCCAGAATCTTTTCCAGAAACAGGGCTTCTTGATGTGAATAAGCGTACGCCATTTTTAGAAAAGCAAAATATTCTAAATTTGGATTATGCTTTGTTTGCCAAAGATGCCATTACTTTGGATAAATTAGCTTCACGCAGCGTTTCTTTGAAATCTCATAAACACGATAAAGGATTGCGTTTGGATTTTGAAGATTTTCCAAATTTGATTTTATGGTCAACCGTCAATAAGAGTCCTTTTATTGCTCTAGAGCCGTGGAGCGGCTTGTCAACGTCGCTTGATGAAAGTGATATTTTAGAAGATAAATGTCAAGTAACTTTTGTAGCGAGTGGGGAAACGAGTAAAAAATCCTTTGATATTACGATTTTTTGAATTTGTTTAAAATAAACAAAAAAAACCAAAAAACACAAAGAAAGGGTTTACAAAGTTAAAATTATGTATTATATTATAATCGTAGAAATTAATAGAGTGGATTGTAACTAAGACATTAGGCAAGACAGCAAATGACCTAGAAGGGAGGATTCTAGTTTGTTTGTGGTTTTTTTATCTAGAAACCACGTGAGGAGAGTAGAATGTTTCGGATTGTACAAGCGCTCAACAATAATGTCGCTCTGGTAAAAAATGAGCAGGATGACCAAGCCGTTGTCATGGGGCTAGGGATAGTCTTTCAAAAGAAAAAAGGTGATTTAATCACTCCAAGCAAAGTCGAGAAAGTTTTCCTTTTGAAAACAGAGGAATCCAAAGAAAACTTTTTAACCCTTTTGAAAAATATTCCGCTTGATATTCTAACGGTGACTTATAACATGATTGATGATTTGGTAGCCAAATATCATTTTCCTGTTCAGGAATACCTATATGTAAGCCTTACCGACCACGTTTATTTGGTATATCAAAAGCTTTTAAAGGGAGCTTATCAGGATAGTCATTTACCAGATATTTCAGCGGCGTATGTTACTGAGTTTCAAATGGCGCAAGAAGCTGTTGCTATTTTAAGTCAAAAGTTGTCAGTAACTTTTCCAGATGATGAAGTCGGACGAATGGCTCTGCATTTCATTAATGCCAAAGGTGATTACGAAGTTTCTGATAATAACAAAGAGGATGCAACTAAAAAAGTGATAGCTTTGAATGGGATGGTTATACCGAAAGTCCATCATCTTGGAATGTTTGGAAAAATGGCCAAATTTCTGGGATTAAGACCGAAGTTTATGATAATACGCGTTATAAACTCAGCTTCTGGTCAGACAAAGCATATGAAAGTTCTATCTATCAAACAGTAGGAAATCTCAGCTCAGGTACTTACAAATTAAGCATCGATGCTATGGGTGGTACAAGTCTTGAAAATGCAGAACTTTATATCAAAAACTACGGTGGCAACGAACAAAAAATCTCTCTCAAAGATTCAAATACTTGGAAAACCTATACCATTGACAACATTCAAATCACAAACGGACAGTGTGAAGTTGGCGCTTACGTCAAATCATCTGCCAACAAATGGTTAAACATTGATAACGTCCGACTTGTTAAAGTTGATTAAGAAAAACTCCCCCAAGAACTTAGTTCTAGGGGAGATTTCTGTTTTATTTTTTCAGCGCTCTTCGGTAATGGCTTGGGCTTTGTCCGAAATGTTTTTTGAAAGCCTTGCTGAAGGCGAGAGCGTCTGGAAAGCCTACAGCGTTTGCGATTTCTGATATGTGAAAAGTCGTGCTGGTAAGCAAATCAGCACTTTTTTTCATGCGGATTTGAATGAGATAATCCTTGAGAGAATAATCTGTTTCTTCTTTGAAAATCTTGTACAAGTAGGAGCGATTTAGATTGAGCTTTTTTGCAATCTCACTGATTTTTAATGGATTTCCATATTGTGTGTGAATGATTTTTTTAGCTTGCTTGATGTAATTTTGAATCAAAATACTGCTATCAGACATTGCTTTGCTTGGAAATTCTTCTATTAAAAATGCTAGCAATTTGTAAAGTTCAGCAATCAGCTGAAGCTCTGTAATGTCATCGAGTTTTTGATCACGGAATTGTGTTAATTTGACTAGCTGATCGAGGATTTTAGAGTTGAGCGTTGAATGACAAAAATAGTGTTCAAGAAGTTGTGTTTTATTTAAGATGCTTTCAGCTTTTGAGCCACTAAATCCAACCCAAAGATAAGTCCAAGGGTGCTTGCTATCAGATTGGTAGAAGGTCACTTTTCCTTTTGGCAAAATGAACATATCACCTGTTTTAAGTTCGGTCGTTGTGCCATCAATTTTGAAAGTTCCCTTGCCATCAACAATGAAATGAAGGACGTAGTTATCCCTAACAGTAGGTCCAAAAGAGTAGTTTTTATCACAAATCTCGGCACCATAATGGTCGACGTTCAGGTCAAAATTATTCATGTCAAATTCGTTGTAGGTATTTAGAACATTCAAAGTATCAACTCCTTTATAAACAACATTTTACCATATTTGCCCAACATGATACAATTAAAGAGGTAACTAAATGATGGTAAAATTTTAGTAAACAAAGGGAGGAATTATCATGGGAATTCGCATCGAAGGGAATCTTTTTTACATTCAAAGTAAAGAGATGTCAATGATTATCGAAAATAAAGAAGGGGATTTGCTTCTTCGTCATATTGGAGGTAAAATCGCCAAATATCACGGCTCAAATGCTATTTTGGAGAAGGACCACGCTTTTTCAGGAAATCCAACTCCAGATAACCGCACCTTTAGTTATGATACACAACGCCAAGTTTTTGGCGTTCATGGATTCGGAGATTTCCGACAACCATCTCTAAAAATAGCACACGCTAATAACGAATTGACACAATTTAAGTTAACATCTAGTGAGATTTTAAATGGTGCAAAAGAAGCAACAGGATTACCTAATCCACATTCAACAGAAGATGCCGAAACTTTAGTTTTGACACTTGAAGACAAAGTCGCTGCGCTAGAATTAAAACTATACTACACTGCTTATGCTGATTGCAGCACTATTTCAACTCATGCTGAGGTTCGAAATTTATCAGATAAAGCAGTTGTTATCAATCGTGCTTTGTCAACCATGCTTGATGTGCCAGCTTCTGATTATGATGTGGTGACATTGCAAGGTGCTTATGCGCGTGAAAAAACGGTTCGTCGTCAAAAAGTTGAACAAGGTATTTTCACAGTTGCTTCAAATCGTGGTGCTTCAGGTCATTCACATACACCTGCTATGATTTTATGTGAGCATACAGCAACAGAAGATGCTGGTCAGGCTTTAGCTCTTCAACTGCTTTACAGCGGTAATTTCCAAGCTTTTGTCCAAAAAAATCAATTGAACGAAGTTCGTTTAGGTATCGGAATCAACGATGATAATTTTGCTTGGCAACTATCAGCTGGCGATAGCTTTGAAACACCAGTGGTTTTGATGACCTTTTCAAATCAAGGTCTTGGAAAACTTACTCAAGAAAGTCAATTGTTCATTCAAGATCACATCATGCCAAAACAATTTGCACATGCTGAACGTCCAATTCTCATTAACAATTGGGAAGCGACTTATTTTAATTTCAAAAAAGAAAAATTGCTTGATTTAGCTGACGAAGCAAGCAAACTTGGTATCGAGCTTTTTGTTCTTGATGACGGTTGGTTTGGTAATCGATTTGATGATAATCGTGCGCTTGGTGACTGGGTTGTCAACGAAGAAAAACTCGGTGGACCTCTGAATGACTTGATTGCTGAGGTGCATGCCAAAGGTTTGAAATTTGGTTTGTGGTTTGAACCAGAAATGATTTCTGTTGATAGTGACCTTTATCGTGCGCATCCAGATTGGGCTATTCAAGCTGAAGGTCGTGGTCATACTTATTCTCGTAATCAATTGGTGCTCAACCTTGCAAATCCTGATGTCGTAGCCTACATCAAGGCAGCTATTGATAAGATTTTGACAGAAAATACTATTGATTATGTTAAATGGGATTATAACCGTAACATCACAAATATCGGAAATGGTGATACTTATCTTGCGACCCAAATGCAATCTCATGCTTACATGCTAGGTTTGTATGATTTGGTGTCTTATTTGACAGAAAAGCATAGTAACATTCTCTTTGAATCTTGCTCAGGTGGCGGTGGTCGAAATGACCTTGGTATGCTGCGCTATTTCCCACAAGTTTGGGCTAGTGACAATACTGATGCCATTTCACGTTTGCCAATTCAATACGGCTCGAGTTACCTTCACCCAACCATTTCAATGGGCTCTCACGTATCAGCAAGTCCTAATCACCAAATGGGACGCACAACACCGATTGAAACTCGCGGTAATGTTGCCATGATGGGAAATCTTGGCTATGAACTTGATTTGACCAGCTTGCCACAAGCTGAAAAAGATGTAATTACTGCTCAAGTTGCTCACTACAAAGACATTCGTCCAGTGATTCAATTTGGTAAGCAATATCGCTTGATTAATCCAGAAGAAGGGTCAAATGAAGCAGCGGTTCAATTTGTTTATGAAGATAAGGTAGTTGTCACTTATGTTCGCACACTTTCAACCATTGAAATCATTGAAACAACACTTAAGTTGAAAGGATTGGAAGAAGAGGCAACTTACCAACTACAAGGGATAGATCAAGTCTTCTCAGGGGCAGAGCTCATGTATGCGGGCCTCACAACGATTCTCCCACAAGGTGATTACCTCAGTAAACAATACTATTTCGTGAAACAATAAGGAGGTTTTCCATGAAATGGCCTAAACGATTAATAGTGACTGGAGTGGCAATGTTGACAGCGGCAGCTGCTTTGACATTGACAGCTTGTTCAAAAAACAGTGATTCCTCTAATGATGGCAAGGTAACTATCGAATATTTCAACCAAAAAACAGAAATGGTTGATACGCTAAAAGAAATCATTAAGGATTTTGAAAAAGAAAATCCAAAGATCCATGTTAAAATGACCAGTGTGCCAAGTGCTGGTACCGTCCTAAAAACACGTATGCTTGCAGGCGATGCTCCAGATGTCATTAACATTTACCCTCAGAACGTTGATTTTAAAGAGTGGGCAAAAGCAGGTTACTTTGAGAATATGACTGGAAAATCATACCTTGAAAACATCAAAAATCATTACGAAAAAAATTATGCTGTCAACGGCAAAATTTATAGCGTCCCGCTATCAGCCAACGTTTCAGGGATTTATTTTAACAAGACAAAATTTGAAGAATTAGGCCTCAAAGTTCCAGAAACGTGGGATGAATTTGAAACACTTGTTAAACAAATTAAAACTGACGGTGAAACACCATTTGCGCTCGCTGGCAGTGAAGGTTGGACTTTAAATGGTTATCACCAATTAGCCTATATCAGTGTGACTGGCAGTGGTGATAAGGCAAATGATTATCTTCGTTTTTCTCCTGTTAATTCTATTTCAACTTCAGATAGTGAGGTTAAAGGGGTGCTAACGCGTCTAGATTTGCTTGCTGATAAGGGTAATCAACAAACTAACTGGCAAGGTGCTTCCTACAATGATTCTGTAGTGGCGTTTGCAACTGGAAAAGCCTTGATGATGCCTGGTGGTTCATGGGCTTTAGCTGCCATCGAGCAACAAAATCCAGATTTTGAAGTATCAACATTTGCATTTCCTGGTGAAAAAGCTGGTCAGGAAGTAACTGTCGGTGCAGGTGATTTGGCCTTATCTATCTCATCATCAACTAAGCATAAAAAAGAATGTGAAGCATTCATTTCTTATATGGCTTCAGCTAAAGCAATGCAAAAATATTATGACGTCGATGGCTCACCAGTATCTGTAAATGGTGTGGTTGAAGACGAGAACTCTCCCCTTGCTCCGCTTTATCAATTAGCTTTTACAGATAAGCACTATGTTTGGCTTGGTGAAAATTGGACAAGCGAAGAAGACTTCTTTAGTTTGACAGCCAATTATTTGATGAGCAAAGATGCTAAGCAATATACAGATGAATTAAATGCCTTTTTCAATCCGATGAAAGCCGATGTGACGAAGTAGGAGGAAACTAGAATGCGAAAATTTTTAAATAAATATTGGGGCTGGGTGTTCTTGATTGTTCCCTTGATTTTACAAGCAATTTTCTTCTATTTCCCAATGATTCAAGGTGCTTTCTACAGTTTTACAAACTGGACTGGATTGACTTACAATTTTGATTTTGTTGGTGTCAACAATTATAAAATCTTGCTAACGGATACCAAATTCTTTAAAGCTCTTGGCTTTACTTTGATTTTGACCATTGCATTAATTATCGGTGAAATTGTGATTGGTATCTGGGTGGCGCGTGCTTTGAATGCTAAAATCAAAGGTCAAACGTTCTTTAGAGCTTGGTTCTTTTTCCCAGCTGTTTTGTCAGGGTTGACAGTGTCTTTGATTTTTAAACAGGTTTTTAACTATGGTTTGCCTGCTATCGGTGAAGCTTTGAACATTGAATTTTTGAAAACAAGTCTTTTAGGAACAACTGGCGGTGCTGTTTTTGCAGCAATCTTTGTTATGTTGTGGCAAGGTGTTGCCATGCCGATTATTCTCTTCCTATCTGGTCTTCAAACCATTCCAAGTGAGATTACAGAAGCGGCCGCAATCGATGGCGCAAACAGCAAACAAACGTTCTGGAACATTGAATTACCATATCTGTTACCAAGTATTTCTATGGTCTTTATCATGGCACTAAAAGGTGGCTTAACAGCTTTTGACCAAATCTTTGCTTTGACTGGTGGTGGACCAAGTAATTCAACAACATCAATCGGACTTTTGGTTTACAATTATGCCTTTTCAAGTAACCAATACGGTTATGCTAACGCAATTGCCTTGATTCTTTTTGCCATCATTGTTCTTGTTTCAGTGTTGCAACTTAAATTATCAAGTCGTTTTGAAGTATAGGAGTGAGAGATGAAAAAAGAAGAACGTTATAATACTTTTTGGAAATATGTGCTCTTAATTGCGGGTTCAATTCTGATTTTGATTCCTTTATTAGCAACTGTCTTTAGTTCGTTTAAGACAACTAAGGATATCATGCAACATTTCTTTGCTTTTCCAAATCCTGTCACTCTAAGCAACTACACACGCTTGCTTGCTGATGGCATCGGACATTATTTCTTAAATTCAACGATTATCACCGTTGTATCAGTGATTTTGGTGACTTTATTTATTCCTGCGGCTGCTTATTCAATTGCTCGTAATATGAGCAAAAAACGTGCTTTCAATATCATGTACAGTTTGTTGATTTTGGGAATTTTTGTGCCATTTCAAGTTATCATGATTCCAATCACAGTAATGATGAGTCGACTTGGCTTGACTAATATTTGGGGTTTGATTATCTTGTACTTAACATATGCTGTACCACAAACCTTATTCTTGTATGTCGGATACATCAAGTTAAGTGTTCCTGACAGTTTGGATGAAGCAGCTGAGATTGATGGTGCTGATAAATTCACAACTTATCGCAAAATCGTCTTTCCAATGTTAAAACCAATGCACGCTACAACTTTGATTATCAATGCACTTTGGTTTTGGAATGACTTCATGCTTCCACTCTTGATGCTGAATAAATCATCAGACTCTTGGTCATTGCCACTTTTTCAATACAACTACACAGGACAATACCTCAGCGACTACGGACCAAGCTTTGCATCATACGTCGTTGGTATTATTACTATCACAATCGTTTACCTCATTTTCCAAAAACATATCATTTCAGGAATGAGCAACGGCGCAGTGAAATAAGGAGTCGACGCAGTGTCATTAAGACACAAGGAGGCTCATCTTTTTCACCCAGCCCGTAGCCCGAGTTCAACTTTTGCTGGGTGCTAAAATCCAAAAGGGTAAAGGAGTAACTATGACAATACAAAATAAAACAATGCTTATTACTTACTCAGATAGTCTGGGAAAGAATTTGAAAGAATTAAATGAAAATCTTGGCAAGTATTTTGGAGAAGCTGTCGGCGGGGTTCATCTTTTGCCATTTTTCCCGTCAACAGGTGACCGTGGTTTTGCGCCAGTCGATTATGATGAGGTTGATGCTGCATTTGGGGATTGGGATGACGTGAAGGCATTGGGTGAGAAGTATTATCTCATGTTTGATTTCATGATTAACCATATTTCTCGTCAATCAAAATATTACAAAGATTATCAAGAAAAGCACGAAGCTAGTGCTTACAAGGATATGTTTCTTAACTGGGATAAATTTTGGTCAGAAAATCGTCCGACACAAGCTGATGTGGATTTGATTTACAAGCGTAAAGACCGCGCACCAAAACAAGAAATTCACTTTGCGGACGGTTCAGTTGAGCATCTCTGGAACACATTTGGTGAAGAGCAGATTGACCTTGATGTGACAAAAGACGTGACCATGGATTTCATTCGAAAGACCATCGCGCATTTAGCTGAAAATGGTTGCGACCTTATTCGATTAGATGCTTTTGCTTATGCAGTTAAAAAATTAGATACTAATGATTTCTTTGTAGAACCAGAAATCTGGGAATTGCTTGATAAAGTCCGTAGCATTGCTGCGGAATCTGGTACAGAGTTACTTCCAGAAATTCACGAGCATTATTCGATTCAGTTTAAAATCGCTGAGCACGATTACTATGTTTATGATTTTGCCCTTCCGATGGTGGTTCTTTATAGCCTTTACAGCGGAAATGTTAATCGTTTGGCGAAATGGCTTAAAATGTCTCCAATGAAACAATTTACGACACTTGATACGCACGATGGTATTGGAGTTGTTGATGTCAAAGATATCTTGACGGATGAGGAAATTGATTACACGTCAAATGAACTTTATAAAGTAGGTGCCAACGTCAACCGAAAATATTCAACAGCCGAGTATAATAATCTTGATATCTACCAAATCAATTCAACTTACTATTCTGCGCTTGGGGATGATGACAAGAAATATTTCTTAGCTCGTTTGATTCAAGCTTTCGCGCCAGGCATTCCACAAGTGTATTATGTTGGCTTTTTAGCTGGTAAAAATGATCTTGAATTGTTAGAAAAAACAAAAGAAGGTCGCAATATTAATCGTCATTATTATAGCAGTAGCGAAATTGCAGAAGAAGTCAAACGTCCAGTTGTTCAATCTTTGCTAAAATTATTTACTTTCCGTAATCAATCGGCTGCTTTTGACCTGGATGGCAGTATTGAAGTTGATGAACTTGATAGTCACACAATTCTTATTACACGCCGTAATCAAGGCAGTAGTGTTGTCGCACAAGCAAAGATTAATCTAAAAGATTTGACTTATCATATCACAGAAAACGGTCAAGAAATTACCTTTCTATAAAGCTAAAAGCAAGGGATTATCCTTGCTTTTCTCTGCATCTAGGTTTGAGTAATGCAAACGATTGCGTGAAACAAAAGAAAAAGCTAAAATAGAGACAAAGAATTCTAAAATGAGGTGCGTTATGGAAAAACATTGGTGGCACAAAGCAACGATTTATCAAATTTATCCAAAATCTTTTAAGGACTCAAACGGTGATGGAGTTGGTGATTTAAAAGGAATTATCAGTAAGCTTGATTACCTGCAAAAGCTCGGAATTACAGCGATCTGGCTCTCTCCAGTTTACCAGTCTCCAATGGATGATAATGGCTATGACATTTCAAATTATGAGGCGATTGCTGATATTTTTGGCGATATGTCTGATATGGAAGAATTGCTAGAAGAGGCAAAAGCGCGTGGTATCCGCATCATTATGGACTTAGTGGTTAATCACACGTCAGATGAGCACGCTTGGTTTGTTGAAGCGCATGAAAATCCTGATAGTAAGTATCGTGATTTTTACATTTGGCGTGATAAACCTAATGAGCTCGATTCTATTTTTGGTGGCTCTGCTTGGGAATATGATCGCAAAACTGGGCAATATTATTTGCACTTTTTCAGCAAGAAACAACCTGATTTGAATTGGGAAAATCCGCTGTTACGCCAGTCTGTTTATGATATGATGAATCGCTGGATTGACAAAGGTATTTCTGGTTTTCGTATGGACGTGATTGACATGATTGGGAAGATTCCTGACCGCTTAATCTCAAATAATGGTCCAAAATTGCACGACTACCTTAAAGAAATGCACCAAAAAACTTTAGCCGGAAAAGATTTGTTAACGGTTGGTGAAACTTGGGGAGCAACTCCGGAAATTGCTAAGAAGTATTCATCGCCAGCTGAGAAAGAATTGTCCATGGTCTTTCAATTTGAGCATATCGGTCTTCAACACAAGCCAAACGCTTCAAAATGGGAATACGAAAAAGAGCTAAATGTTCCTGCTCTCAAAGCTATTTTCAACAAATGGCAGACAGAACTGGAACTTGGTCAAGGCTGGAATTCCCTTTTCTGGGACAATCATGATTTGCCGCGCGTGCTTTCTATCTGGGGTGACACTGACGATTATCGTGAAAAATCAGCCAAGGCGCTAGCCATTTCCTTACACTTGATGCGAGGAACGCCTTACATCTACCAAGGAGAAGAAATCGGCATGACTAACTATCCTTTCAAAGATTTGGGAGAAATTGATGATATCGAGTCACTAAATTTTGCCAAAGAAGCCCTTGAAAATGATAAGACACCAGAAGAAGTCATGGATAGCATTCGCATGATTGGACGTGACAATGCTAGAACACCGATGCAATGGGATAATGGCAAGAATGCAGGATTTTCAACAGCTGATAAAACTTGGTTACCAGTTAATCCCAATTACACAGAAATTAATGTATAAGCAGCTCTAGACAATCCAGATTCTATTTTCTACACTTACCAAAAACTCATCAAACTTCGCAAAGAAAACGATTGGTTGATTGATGCGGATTTTGAACTTTTGGATACAGAAGATAAGGTTTTTGCTTATCTTAGAAAAACAGCAGATGAAACTTATTTAGTAGTCGCAAACTTATCAAATCAAGTCCAAGCCTTTGAAACAACTCTTTCTTATCAAGAAACTATCATCAGTAACACCTCAG
>NZ_DBPA01000017.1:34421-67305 GCF_002300045.1 Streptococcus sp. UBA632
TTTTTAGGTTTATTTTGTGCTATCACGTAAAGTCAAGTTGGTAGCTAGTCTTGTCATTGTTGGGACGGTGTGGCGTTTGATAAGTTGGCGATTTAAGATATCAACAGCTGTGCGTCCCATTTCTTCAGTATAGACTGTGATACTGGATAGAGCAGGAAAGACCTGCTTCGTTAGAGGTGTGTCATTGAAAGAAATGAGGCTGACGCGGTCAGGAACAGCAATATTAGCTTCTTGAAGCGCACGAAGGGCACCTATGGCTAGAGTGTCATTTGCAACAAAGAAAGCTTGTGGAAGGTCGTCGCCCAATTTTTCGATAGCTTCTTTCATCAAAGCGTATCCTGATGGGGCAGAAAAATCTCCTACAAAGACATAGTCAGGGTTATAGAGATTATTTTCGTAAGCATAGTTTTTAAAGGTACGGAAACGTTGGTCGACAATGAGTTCTTTTTGGTCAGTTGTACGTTCTTCCCCAGCAATCATCCCGATTTTAGTAAATCCTTTTTTCATGAAATAATCGAGAACCTTGACAACGGCGTTATCAAAATCCGTAGTGACGCAAGGGTGACCAGCATTTAAAGTATCACTATCAACGAAAACTAGGTTTTTTGAATGATTTTCTAGACTGTGAATTTGTTGGTCTGAAAATTTACCAATAGCGATAATCCCGCTAACACTTTCTGAAATCGTTAGAATGTCATTGTTAAAATAGCGTACAACGTCATAACCCAGTTCTTGAGCACGTTTTTCAAGACCAATACGAATGCTGTAATAGTAAAGGTCGTTTAACTCTTCTTGTTCACTATACCATTGGACAATGGCAATCTTTTGACGTTCTTGTGTGATGTTTGTGTTGCGTTTGTGTTTTTCGTAACCTAATTCTTCAGCAACTGTCAAAATACGGTGACGTGTCTCTTCACCAACTGAGAGGGTTTTATCTTTATTAAGGACACGTGAGACGGTCGCTGATGAAACATTTGCTAGCTTTGCGATATCTTTTAATGTAGCCATAGGTCATCCCTTCTTTCTTGATAGTATTATATCACATCATTAGGAAAAATAAAACTTTTAAGTAAAACTTTAGTAAATATCATTGACATGTTTTAACTAAGACAGTAAAATGAAACCGTAATCATAATAAAGCAATAAAAAAAGGAGACCCTCATGAATACGAAAGAACTTAATCAAGCTTTTATTAATGTTTTTGGAACAGAAGCCGATGCTACATTTTTCTCACCAGGTCGTATTAATCTAATTGGTGAACACACTGACTACAACGGTGGTCACGTATTCCCTGCAGCTATCACTCTTGGAACATACGGGGCAGCTCGTAAACGTGATGATAAAGTTTTACGTTTTTATTCAGCTAACTTTGATGATTTAGGTATTATTGAAGTGTCACTTGATAATCTTACTTTTGATAAGAAAGATAGCTGGACAAATTATCCAAAAGGTGTCATTAAATTCTTGCAAGAAGCTGGTCACAAAATTGATAGTGGTTTTGAACTTTACGTCAACGGTAATATTCCAAATGGTTCTGGCTTGTCATCATCAGCCTCACTAGAACTTTTGGTCGGTATCGTAGCCGAAGAATTATTTGACCTTGAAGTTGAACGTTTAGACTTAGTAAAAATTGGTAAACAAACAGAAAATAAATTTATCGGAGTAAATTCTGGTATCATGGACCAATTTGCCATCGGTATGGGTGCTGACAAACAAGCTATCTACCTTGATACAAATACATTAGAATATGAACTTGTTCCACTTGATCTTGGTGACAATGTCATTGTCATCATGAATACTAATAAACGTCGTGAGCTTGCTGATTCAAAATATAACGAACGTCGTGCAGAATGTGAAAAAGCAGTAGAAGAACTTAACCAAGTGCTTGATATCAAGACATTGGGTGAACTTGATTTGCAAAGTTTTGACGAATATAGCTATCTTATTAAAGATGAAAATCGTCTCAAACGTGCCCGCCATGCTGTCTGGGAAAATCAACGTACCCTTCAAGCCAAAGAAGCTTTGATGGCTGGTGAACTTGAAAAATTTGGTCGTTTGGTGAATGCCTCACATGTCTCACTTGAGCATGATTATGAGGTAACAGGTATCGAACTTGATACCCTTGCTCACACTGCTTGGCAACAAGAAGGAGTTCTCGGAGCTCGTATGACAGGAGCGGGATTCGGTGGCTGCGGTATTGCTATTGTTGCTAAAGATAAAGTTGATGAATTTACTAAAAACGTTGGGCAAGTTTACACTGAAACAGTTGGTTATGCGCCAGCTTTCTACATTGCTGAAATCGCTGGTGGTTCACGTGTCTTATCTAGAAAATAATTAAGATTAGAGAGATAAAATGAAACTTTTAGATACTTTTGTCGCTAAGGTAATTGAAGCAAGCGACTATACAGAAGATGATATGTTTTACTTGCGTAACCGTGTCCTAGCCCTTGTGGGTGAGGATGGAGCAGAGCAAGAAACGCAAGAAACAGATTTAATTGCTCTCAAAGAAGAGTTGGTTGACTTAGCTGTAAAAAATGGCAAAGTCGGCGAATTAATGGCAGAAAAAGATTGCTTGGGTGCTGAATTGATGAACTTCATCACACCAATCCCGAGTCAGGTGAATCGTCGTTTCTGGGACACTTATGCTAAATCTCCTCAACAAGCTGTCGCAGATTTTTATGAC
Organism: Streptococcus sp. UBA632; assembly: GCF_002300045.1. Lineage (NCBI taxonomy): Bacteria > Bacillati > Bacillota > Bacilli > Lactobacillales > Streptococcaceae > Streptococcus > Streptococcus sp. UBA632. Next base: position 37,105 of record NZ_DBPA01000017.1, read on the forward strand.
CTAAGCAAACGTAATGACTACATTAAAATCGCTGCAATTGCCAAAAATATTGCCTTTACGACGCCGTCACAATACGGTGATATTCAGATTACGATTAATTTATCAAAACCTGAAAAAGACCCTAAAGCAATTGCTGCTGCTAAGTTAACCAAGGCGTCTTCTTATCCAAAATGTCAGTTATGTATGGAAAATGAAGGCTATCAAGGTCGAATTAATCACCCAGCGCGTGCTAATCACCGCATCATTCGCTTGAATCTTGGCGATGAAAAATGGGGCTTCCAATACTCACCATATGCCTATTTTAATGAACATTGCATTATCCTAAATACTGAGCATGTGCCGATGGTTATCAGTAAAAATACTTTTGCGCAGTTACTTGATATTGTCGATATTTTCCCAGGTTACTTTGCTGGGTCAAATTCAGACTTGCCAATCGTCGGTGGGTCAATCTTGACACACAATCACTATCAAGGTGGTCGTCATGTCTTTCCAATGGAAATAGCCGAGCTGGACAATGAATTTCATTTTAAAGGTTATTCTGATGTGACAGCAGGTATTGTCAAATGGCCAATGTCAGTGCTTCGTTTACGTAGTCAAAACAAGGCACGCTTGGTTGAGTTGGCTGAAAAAATTCGTTTGGCATGGTACGATTATTCTGACGAAAGTGTTGATGTATTAGCTTATACAGGCGACACACCACATCACACAGTTACTCCAATTGCACGCAAACGTGATGGTCAATTTGAACTGGATATCGTTCTTCGAGACAATCACACGACAGCTGAATTTCCAGACGGTGTTTATCATCCACATGCTGATGTGCAACACATTAAAAAGGAAAATATTGGACTTATCGAAGTTATGGGGTTAGCTATTTTACCGCCACGTCTGAAAGATGAACTGCTAGAAGTTGAAAAATATCTTTTGAACCAGTATAATGAAATCGCTGACTATCATAAAGATTGGGCAGATGAGATTAAAAAACGTACGGATATTACGGCTGATACAGTGCATAATATTGTACAAGAAGAAGTTGGACACGTTTTTGTTCGTGTTCTAGAAGATGCCGGTGTTTACAAACGTGATGAAAAAGGTCAAAAAGCCTTTATGCGTTTTGTAAATAGCATTGGGTTAGAATAGGAGAAATAAATGTCAATTTTAGTGCTTGGTGGAGCTGGCTACATCGGCTCTCACATGGTTGATCGTTTAATTGAAAAAGGTGAAGAAAAAGTTGTTGTTGTCGATAGTTTGGTGACAGGACACCGTGCAGCGGTTCATCCTGACGCAAAATTCTATCAAGGAGATCTTGCTGATCAAGATTTCATGCGTAAGGTTTTCACAGAAAATCCTGATGTGGATGCTGTCATTCACTTTGCAGCTTATTCATTGGTTGCAGAATCAATGGAAAAACCATTGAAATACTTTGATAACAACACTGCTGGCATGATTAAATTGCTTGAAGTGATGAATGAATTTGGTGTTAAATACATTGTTTTCTCATCAACAGCAGCAACTTATGGTATTCCAGATGAGCTTCCAATCAAAGAAACAACACCACAACGCCCAATCAATCCATACGGTGAAAGTAAACTCATGATGGAAACTATTATGAGATGGGCTGACCAAGCTTATGGCATTAAGTTTGTCCCACTTCGTTATTTCAATGTTGCTGGTGCTAAACCAGATGGTTCTATCGGTGAAGACCATGGACCAGAAACACACTTGTTGCCAATTATTTTGCAAGTAGCACAAGGTGTTCGTGAAAAAATCATGATTTTTGGTAATGATTACAACACACCGGATGGTACAAATGTGCGTGACTACGTTCACCCATTTGACTTGGCAGATGCTCATTTACTTGCTGTAAAATATCTTCGCGAAGGTAACCCATCAACAGCCTTTAACCTAGGTTCTTCAACTGGTTTTTCAAACCTTCAAATCCTTGAAGCAGCTCGTAAAGTAACTGGTAAAGAAATTCCAGCTGAACTTGCAGACCGTCGCCTTGGTGACCCAGATACGCTTATCGCATTATCAGATAAAGCGCGTGAAATCCTTGGTTGGAAACCTCAATTTGACGATATTGAAAAAATCATTGCATCTGCTTGGGCATGGCACTCAAGCCATCCAAATGGCTATAACGACAGATAAAATGTTAAGGCATCAAGTCTAAACTTGGTGCTTTCTTATGACGCTAGAAAAAGGATGAAAAACGCCTTGATTTCGGGCATTTTTACGGTCAATTCTTGCGTTGGGTAGGTAATTTTGGTATAGTAAAATTTGACCTTATAATTTTGGAGGATAGATATGGGAACAATTATTATGTTGGTTGTGATGATTGGGTTGCTTTGGTTTATGCAACGTTCACAACGCAAACAAGCTCAAGAACGTCAAGATCAGCTTAATGCTTTAAATAAAGGCGATGAAATCGTTACAATCGGTGGTCTTTACGGTATCATTGACGAAGTGGATACAGATAACAAAAAAATGGTCTTGGACGTTGATGGTGTTTATTTGACTTTTGAATTAAGCGCTTTGAAACGTGTTGTAAACAAAGCAGCTCAAGATACCATTGAAACAACTGTTATCGAAGAAGTGGAAACACCAGTTGAAGAAGATCAAGCTATTGAAGCAGATTCTGATTCTGATACAGCGGTTAAAAGCGAAGACTAAAAATCAAGTCAGGTGGAAAAACCATCTGATTTTTTCTTTTGGCCTGAGGACTGTGGGTAAAAACTATGTAAAACTGGGTAATAAGTAGAGAAAAAATACGCGTTTTATGATAAAATATAACGAGCATATACTTGGTAAGGAATTTTTATGTTTAATTTTAGAAGAAAAGAAAAAACGCCTCATCTAGATAAGATTCCCAACCATATCGGGATTATCATGGATGGTAATGGTCGTTGGGCAAAAAAACGCATGCAGCCTCGTGTGATGGGGCACAAAGCGGGAATGGATGCCCTTCAAGAAGTCACAATAAAAGCGTCACAGCTAGGTGTTAAGATTTTAACCGTTTATGCTTTTTCAACTGAAAATTGGTCACGTCCTGAAAGCGAAGTGTCCTTCATCATGAATTTACCTGTGGAATTCTTTGATAAATACGTCCCAGAATTGAATGCCAATAACGTTCGGGTGCAAGTGATTGGGGATACCAAGCGACTTCCAGAAGCTACTTTAGGTGCTTTGAATCGTGCTTGCGAAACAACCAAACACAACTCAGGCTTGATTTTAAATTTTGCCTTGAATTATGGTGGTCGTGCAGAAATCACAGAAGCGGTGAAAATGATTGCGCAAGAAGTATTGGAGGCTAATATCAGTCCTGATGATATCACAGAAGAAGTGATTGCCAATCACCTGATGACCAATCATTTACCATATTTGTATCGTGACCCAGACTTGATTATCAGAACAAGTGGCGAGTTGCGTCTGAGCAATTTCTTGCCTTGGCAATCGGCTTACAGTGAGTTTTACTTCACACCTGTTTTGTGGCCTGATTTTAAAGGGGACGAATTGGTGAAAGCTATTGAATCGTATAACGAGCGTCAGCGTCGTTTTGGTGGAATATAGAAAGGACTAACATGAAACAACGTGTCATTTGGGGGGCAATTGCCTTAGTTATTTTTCTGCCTTTTCTACTGTGGGGCGGCTTATCTTTTCAGGTTTTTGTAGGTCTGTTAGCGATGATTGGTGTCGCTGAGATGTTACGCATGAAGGAACTAGAATTCTGCTCACTTGAAGGGGCTTTAGCCATGCTGGGTGCTTTTGTTTTGACGGTGCCTTTGGACCACTATTTCCCATCATTGCCGATTGATTCGAGTTTCTCAGTTTATGGGATTTTGGTTTTCTTATTGTTAGCAGGAACGGTTATCAACAGCGATGACTATTCGTTTGAGGACGCGGCTTATCCGATTGCCTCAAGCCTTTACGTTGGTATTGGTTTCCAAAATCTTGTTGCTGCTCGAATGAGCGGTCTGGATAAAGTCTTGTTTGCCCTCTTTATTGTGTGGGCGACGGATATTGGCGCTTACATGATTGGTCGCCGTTTTGGTACGCGTAAGCTCTTGCCAAAAGTATCGCCTAATAAAACCATCGAAGGTAGTTTAGGCGGTGTGGTTTGTGCGATGGTGGTATCACTTGTCTTTATGCTGGTTGATAAAGCCGTTTATGCGCCGCATCATTTGTTGGCGATGCTGCTTTACGTTGCTTTATTTAGTGTTTTTGGGCAATTTGGTGACTTGGTGGAAAGTGCTATCAAACGTCATTTTGGGGTGAAAGACTCTGGAAGATTGATTCCTGGGCATGGTGGTATTTTGGACCGCTTTGATTCAATGATTTTTGTTTTCCCAATTATACACCTTTTTGGTCTATTTTAAACACGATTTAATAGGGTATTGATAATCCCTGTTCTGTTAGAAGAATAGGAATTCTATCATTTTTCCTGCCGTATGGAAAGGAGTCAAATGCTCGGAATTTTAACCTTTATTATTGTTTTTGGTATTTTAGTGGTGGTTCACGAATTTGGGCATCTCTATTTTGCCAAAAAATCTGGTATCTTGGTTAGAGAATTTTCAATCGGAATGGGTCCTAGGATTTTCTCGCATATTGACAAAGAAGGTACCGCTTATACCATTCGTATCCTGCCTTTAGGTGGTTATGTGCGAATGGCAGGCTGGGGTGAGGATACAACTGACATTAAAACAGGAACGCCTGCCAGCCTCACGCTAAACGCAGACGGTGTGGTGACGCGTATCAATTTATCGCAAAAACAATTGGACCGCACTGCTCTTCCAATGAATGTGACGTCGTATGATTTGGAAGACAAACTTGAAATCACTGGTTTGGTATTGGACGAAACCAAAACTTACGCCGTTGATCATGATGCGACCATCGTGGAAGAGGACGGCACGGAAATTCGTATCGCTCCCCTTGATGTTCAGTATCAAAATGCGACTGTTTGGGGACGTTTAATCACTAACTTTGCAGGGCCTCTAAACAACTTTATTTTAGGAACAATTGCTTTTATCGTCCTTGTCTTTATGCAAGGTGGGGTTCCAAATACAGCGTCTAACGTGATTCAAGTGACGCCAGATGGTGCCATGCAGGAAGCTGGTGTTAAAAGTGGTGACCGTATTTTAAAAATCGCCAATTACGAGGTTTCAAATTGGGATGACTTGTCTGATGCCGTTTCAAAAGCGACCGACCATTTGTCAGAGGGTGATACCATTGACGTGACGGTCAAGACCACATCAGGTTCGGTTGAAAATGTGGCTGTTCGTCCAAAAAAGAACAATGGCAGTTATTTAATCGGCGTTTCCCCTGGTCTAAAAACAGGTTTTTGGGACAAGGTGACAGGTGGCTTTAAACTCGCTGGCCAAAGTGTGACAATGATTTTAAGTGCCTTGAGAAGCCTGATTTCCCAATTTAGCTTAGACAAGCTAGGTGGCCCAGTTGCTATCTACGAAGCGTCTAGCCAAGCCGCATCAAACGGTTTAATCTCTGTTGTTTATTTGTTAGCGACCTTGTCAATGAATTTAGGTATTGCCAATTTGATCCCTATCCCAGCTTTGGATGGTGGTAAAATTTTGATGAATCTGATTGAAATGGTTCGAGGAAAACCGCTAAAACAAGAAACAGAAACGTATATTACCTTGGCAGGAGTTGCCATCTTGTTTGTTTTGATGATTGCGGTCACATGGAATGATATCATGCGTGTCTTTTTCTAAAGGCAGCTGACTACAATTCGTTACTATAATTATTTTGGAAAGGAATTTAGGCGATTTTGCCATAAGAGGATAAGTAAGCTAAGGTTAGATGAAAAGCTTGCTTATTTTCATGAAAATCGCCATTATCGTGTTATGAAACAATCACAAATGCTTATCCCTACACTTCGCGAAATGCCAAGTGATGCCCAAGTTATTAGCCATGCTTTGATGGTTCGTGCTGGATACGTTCGCCAAGTATCAGCTGGTATCTATGCCTACCTTCCTTTAGCGAACCGTACGATTGAGAAATTCAAAGCCATTATGCGCGAAGAATTTGAAAAAATCGGTGCCGTTGAAATGTTAGCACCAGCGCTTTTAACCGCTGATTTGTGGCGTGAATCAGGTCGTTACGAAACTTACGGTGAAGACCTTTATAAATTGAAAAACCGTGACAAATCTGACTTTATCCTTGGTCCAACACATGAAGAAACCTTCACTAGCTTGGTGCGTGATGCGGTTAAATCTTACAAGCAATTGCCACTAAATCTCTACCAAATCCAATCAAAATACCGTGATGAAAAACGCCCTCGTAATGGCTTGCTTCGTACGCGTGAATTTATCATGAAAGACGGTTATAGTTTCCATGCGGATTACGATGGTTTGGATGTGACTTACGAAGAATACCGCAAAGCTTATGAAGCTATTTTCACGCGCGCGGGTCTTAATTTCAAAGGTATTATCGGTGACGGTGGTGCCATGGGTGGTAAAGATTCTCAAGAATTTATGGCGATTACACCAGACCGTACAGACCTTGACCGTTGGGTAGTTCTTGACAAATCGATTGCCTCAATGGACGAAATTCCTGAAGATGTTTTAGAAGATATCAAGAAAGAATTGGCATCATGGTTGGTATCAGGTGAAGATACGATTGCTTACTCAACAGAGTCAACTTACGCTGCTAACTTGGAAATGGCAAGCAACGAATACAAACCAAAAACAAAAGTGGTTGCTCAAGAAGACGTTCAACGTGTGGAAACACCAAATTGCAAAACCATTGACGAAGTGGCTGCTTTCTTGAACGTGCCAGAAAGCCAAACCATTAAAACCCTTCTATTCATCGCTGATAATGAGCCTGTAGTGGCGCTTTTGGTTGGTAATGACCAAGTCAACGAAGTGAAATTGAAAAACTATCTTGGGGCTGATTTCCTTGACCCAGCTAGCGAAGAGGACGCTGTTAAAGTCTTTGGAGCAAACTTTGGTTCACTTGGACCTGTTCAATTGCCAGAAAATATGCGTATCGTGGCTGACCGCAATGTTCAAGATGTGGCAAATGCAGTTGTTGGGGCAAATGAAGATGGTTACCACTTAACAGGTGTCAACCCAGGTCGTGATTTTGAGGCAGAATACGTTGATATTCGCGAAGTCAAAGAAGGTGAAATCTCACCAGACGGTAAAGGAATGCTTAAATTTGCGCGTGGTATTGAAATTGGTCACATTTTCAAATTGGGAACGCGTTATTCTGAAAGCATGGGTGCAACGATTCTTGACCAAAATGGTCGTGCTGTGCCAATTATTATGGGCTGCTACGGTATCGGAGTTAGCCGTATCTTGTCAGCTGTGATTGAACAACACGCTCGCCTCTTTGTGACGAAAACACCAAAAGGTGCTTACCGCTTTGCGTGGGGTATTAACTTCCCTAAAGAATTGGCACCATTTGATGTGCACGTCATCACTGTCAATGTGAAAGACGAAGCTGCTCAAGCATTGACAGCTAAAGTTGAAGCAGATTTGGTTGCTAAAGGTTACGAAGTCTTAGTTGACGACCGTAATGAACGCGTTGGTTCTAAATTCTCAGATAGCGACCTTATTGGTTTGCCAATCCGTGTCACTGTTGGTAAAAAAGCTGAAGATGGTATCGTCGAAGTGAAAATCAAGGCAACTGGTGACACTATTGAAGTCAATGTAGAAAACCTCATTGAAACCCTTGATATTTTAACCAAAGAACAATAATCCTTAACAATCTGGACCTTGGGTTCAGATTGTTTTGTCTTTACCCAAAAGGGGCAGCTTAATATCGAAAAAAGTCCTATTTTATGGTAAAATGAAAAAAATACGCTTTTGACAAAGGGAAACATGACACGTGTTTCCTCTTTTATTCAGTCCTTGTGGCTAGTTAGTTTTTGGAATTGAGGTCGTTTACGCATGATGTCAGAATTGTTTAAGAAATTGATGGAGCAAATTGAGATGCCGCTTGAAATGCGACAATCGCCTGCTTTTTCATCTGCCGATATTCGTGAGGTCAAGGTGCATTCTGTTTCTCGCCTTTGGGAATTCCATTTTTCATTTGCAGAAATTTTGCCTATTGAAATCTACCGTGAACTGTCTTATCGTTTGGTTCAGACCTTCAAACAAGCCGATATTAAGGCGACCTTTGACATTCAAGCAGAAACGGTTGATTTTTCACAACCCTTATTGCAAGCTTATTATGAGGAGGCTTTTGAACACGCACCTTGTGACAGTGCGAGTTTTAAAGCGTCTTTTAGCAAATTAAAAGTGGCTTATGATGGGCAAAAAGTGGTGATTGAAGCGCCAGCTTTTGTCAACAATGGGCATTTTCGCAAAAATCATCTGCCCAATCTCACGCGTCAATTTGAAGCCTTTGGCTTTGGTCGGGTGGCTTTTGATATTCATTCGGATGAGGTAATGACGCAAGCCTTGACGGAGGATTTTACTTCTAATCGTGAGGCTATAGTGGAAAAAGCGGTGCAGGACAACCGTGAAGCCGTGAAATCATTAGAAGCAACCATACCGCCAGTTGAAGAAGCACCAAAACCAGCCCCTGACTTTAGAGAACGTGCTAAACAGCGTCAAGCAGGATTTGAAAAGGCTGAAATCACGCCAATGGTCGAAGTGACCACGGAAGAAAATCGTATCGTCTTTGAGGGAATGGTGTTTGATGTGGAGAAAAAGACCACACGAACAGGCCGCCACATCATCAATTTCAAAATGACAGACTACACCTCTAGCTTTGCCTTGCAAAAATGGGCTAAAGACGATGATGAATTGAAAAAATACGATATGATTGCCAAAGGTGCTTGGTTGCGTGTGCGTGGAAATGTGGAAAACAACCGATTCACCCATGCCTTGACCATGAATGTGCAAGATGTCAAAGAAATTGTGCACCATGAGCGCAAGGACCTCATGCCAGAAGGTCAAAAACGAGTGGAATTTCACGCTCATACCAATATGTCCACCATGGATGCCTTGCCAACCGTGGAAGAATTGATTGATACTGCTGCGAAATGGGGGCATAAGGCTGTTGCCATTACCGACCACGGCAATGTGCAAAGTTTCCCGCATGGTTATCATAGGGCTAGGAAAAATGGAATTAAGGCGATTTTTGGCTTGGAAGCCAATATCGTTGAGGACAAGGTGCCAATTGCTTACAATCCTGCTGATTTGGACCTAAACGAAGCGACTTATGTCGTGTTTGACGTGGAAACCACAGGACTTTCTGCGGTCAATAACGATTTGATTCAGATTGCGGCGTCTAAGATGTACAAGGGCAATATCGTCGAGCAATTTGATGAATTTATCAATCCAGGGCACCATTTATCTGCCTTTACAACTGAGTTGACAGGGATTACGGATAATCATGTCCGCAATGCTAAACCAATTGAACAAGTCTTGCAGATGTTCCAAGATTTCTGCAAGGATACCATTCTCGTTGCTCACAATGCCACCTTTGACGTTGGTTTTATGAATGCGAACTATGAGCGTCACGGTATGCCAACGATTACCCAGCCTGTCATTGACACGCTGGAATTCGCCCGCAATCTTTATCCAGAGTACAAACGCCATGGTTTGGGACCATTGACCAAGCGTTTCCAAGTATCGCTTGAGCATCACCACATGGCCAATTACGATGCGGAAGCTACGGGTCGCCTGCTCTTTATTTTCTTGAAGGAAGCCCGTGAGAAGCACGGTTTGACCAATATGATGGATTTAAACACCAAGCTGGTTGCTGAGGATTCTTACAAAAAAGCCCGTGTCAAGCACGCCACTATTTACGTGCAAAACCAAACAGGTTTGAAAAATATGTTCAAGCTGGTCAGTTTGTCAAATGTGAAATATTTTAAAGGTGTGGCGCGTATTCCAAGAACAGTTTTAGATGCTCACCGCGAGGGCTTGCTTGTAGGAACGGCTTGTTCGGAAGGAGAAGTCTTTGATGCGGTCTTGTCATCGGGGGTTGATGCAGCGGTCAAGGTGGCACAATACTATGATTTTATCGAAGTGATGCCGCCAGCTATTTATGCTCCTTTGCTGGCTCATGGCACCATTAAGGACGAAGAAGGCATTCATCAGGTCATTCGGGATTTGATCGAGGTAGGCCGCCGTTTGAAAAAGCCCGTTTTAGCGACGGGAAATGTGCACTATATCGAGCCTGAGGATGAGATTTACCGTGAAATTATTGTCCGAAGCTTAGGGCAAGGGGCCATGATTAACCGTCCTATCGGTCGTGGTGAAGATGCCAAGCCTGCTCCACTGCCTAAGGCTCATTTCCGCACCACCAATGAAATGCTGGATGAGTTTGCCTTTTTGGGTGAGGAGTTGGCTTATGATATCGTCATAACCAATACCAATGCTTTTGCAGACCGTTTTGAAGAGATTGAAGTGGTCAAAAAAGATTTGTACACGCCTTTCCTTGATAAAGCCGAAGAGCGCGTGGCGGAGATGACCTACCAAAAAGCCTTTGAAATTTACGGCAACCCATTGCCCGATATCATTGATTTGCGGATTGAAAAAGAACTGACGTCTATTTTGGGGAATGGCTTTGCCGTGATTTACTTGGCGTCACAGATGCTGGTTATCCGTTCCAATGAGCGTGGGTACTTGGTAGGTTCGCGTGGGTCTGTTGGGTCAAGTTTTGTGGCGACCATGATTGGGATTACCGAGGTTAATCCTATGCCTCCGCACTATGTCTGCCCAAATTGCCAACACTCAGAATTCATCACAGATGGTTCCGTGGGGTCTGGCTATGATTTGCCAGATAAAGATTGCCCAGAATGCGGCACTCGTTACAAAAAAGATGGCCACGACATTCCTTTTGAAACCTTCCTTGGTTTTGATGGGGACAAGGTACCCGATATTGATTTGAACTTCTCAGGGGACGACCAGCCATCTGCTCACTTGGATGTGCGTGATATTTTTGGGGAACAATATGCCTTTCGTGCAGGAACCGTTGGTACTGTTGCGGATAGGACGGCTTACGGATTTGTCAAAGGCTATGAGCGTGATTATGGTAAATTCTACCCTGAAGCTGAGGTGGAACGCTTGGCACAAGGCGCAGCTGGTGTCAAACGGACGACAGGACAGCACCCAGGAGGGATAGTCGTTATTCCAAACTACATGGATGTTTACGATTTTACCCCTGTTCAATACCCAGCCGATGATTTGTCAGCGGAATGGCAGACCACGCACTTTAACTTCCATGATATCGATGAAAACGTCTTGAAACTCGATATTCTCGGTCATGATGATCCGACCATGATTCGAAAATTACAGGACTTGTCAGGCATTGATCCCAAAGACATTCCAGCGGATGATCCCGATGTCATGGCCCTCTTTTCTGGTACAGAGGTGCTTGGTGTCACACCAGAACAAATTGGAACGCCGACAGGTATGCTGGGAATTCCAGAGTTTGGGACTAACTTTGTTCGAGGCATGGTCGAAGAAACCCATCCGACCACTTTTGCGGAATTGCTCCAGTTATCAGGGCTTTCACACGGTACTGACGTTTGGTTGGGAAATGCCCAAGATTTGATTAAAGAGGGCATTGCGACTCTAAAAACCGTTATCGGATGTCGTGACGATATCATGGTTTACCTCATGCACGCAGGTTTGGAGCCAAAAATGGCCTTTACCATTATGGAGCGCGTGCGTAAGGGCATGTGGTTGAAAATTTCAGACGAAGAGCGCAATGGCTATATCACTGCCATGCGTGACAATCATGTGCCTGACTGGTACATTGAGTCTTGTGGAAAAATCAAGTACATGTTCCCTAAAGCCCATGCAGCGGCTTATGTGTTGATGGCGCTCCGCGTGGCTTATTTCAAGGTACATTATCCTTTGTATTATTACTGTGCCTACTTTTCAATTCGTGCCAAGGCTTTTGAGCTTAAAACCATGAGTGCAGGTCTTGATGCGGTGAAAGAACGCATGGAGGATATTGCTGCCAAACGCAAGGCCAACGAAGCCTCTAACGTGGAAATCGACCTATACACCACCTTGGAATTGGTCAATGAAATGCTTGAGCGTGGCTACACCTTTGGTCAATTAGACCTTTACCGTAGCGATGCAACTGAGTTTATCATTGACGGCAACACCTTGATACCACCATTTATTGCCATGGATGGATTGGGTGAAAACGTTGCCAAACAAATTGTCAAAGCGCGTGAAGAGGGCGAATTTCTCTCAAAAATGGAACTCAGAAAACGTGGTGGCGTGTCTGCTACATTGGTTGATAAAATGGACGAAATGGGCATTCTTGGCAACATGCCAGAAGATAACCAATTAAGTTTATTTGATGACTTTTTATAGATGTTAAGCGTCCCTAAAAACGAGCAAAGGCATTTTGTTCATTTTTTCGTAAAAGCAAGGAGAAAAGATGTCTGAATTAACAAATCAAGCTGTGAAAGCCATGGTCGTCATGCGTAAGGCTTTTCGGACCATTGATACCACGGTGTCAGAAACCTTTAAAGCCGACGGCCTCACCCCGACCCAATTTAGCGTGCTGGATGTGCTTTATAGCAAGGGGCCTATGAAAATCGGAGAGCTGTTGGAAAGCATTTTAGCGACTTCGGGCAATATGACTGTTGTCATCAGAAATATGGAGAAAAAAGGCTGGGTCACGCGCACCACTTGCCCTAATGACAAACGTGCTTATTTAGTCACGCTGACAGAGGAAGGACGCCAAGTCATTGAGCGTGCCCTGCCGCACCACATCACCAAAATCGAGGAAACCTTTGCCGTTCTCATCCCTCAAGAACAGCTTGAACTCATTCGCTTGCTCAAAAAATTCAAACCGCGTGAGCATAATCATTTACAAAAGCCAAAATAAAGCATACAATAAGCCTATAGAAATTACTATGTAGTGATAAACGAGTTATCGCTTGTATTAAGGAGAAAACGTATGAAAAAAGTATTATTTATTGTTGGTTCATTGCGCAAAGGGTCTTTCAATGAACAATTGGCTGAGAACGCCAAAAAAGCCTTGGCAGGCAAAGCAGAAGTTAGATACCTTGATTGGTCACAAGTTCCAGTCTTTTCACAAGATTTAGAGGCTCATTTGCCAAAAGCAGTCCAAGATGCTCGTCAAGCTGTTTTAGACGCAGATGCGATTTGGATCTTTTCTCCTGTTTATAACTTTGCTATTCCAGGTTCTGTTAAAAATCTTTTGGACTGGCTATCTCGTGCGTTAGACTTATCTGACCCACGTGGACCATCAGCAATCAACGAAAAAGTCACAACCGTTTCTATCGTAGCAAACGGCGGCCACGAACAAGTGGCAGAAAGCTACCGTGCCTTGCTTCCATTTATCCGTACCCAATTTGTTGATAACATCACCATGTCACATATCAACGATTCAGCTTGGGCAGATGGTGTATTTGTTCCAACAGCCGAAGTGTTAGTTGATCTTGACAAGCAAGCAGCGGCTTTATTAGCAGCTTTAGATTAAAATGGCAATGAAAAAACGGCCTTGCCCATGAGGGGCAAAGTCGTTTTTTCGATGCTTATTAGTCAATAATGAGCATGCCTTCTTTAACGGCAAATGGATTTTTAGGGTCAATGTGGTCGTAGAACATGATACCGTTTGTGTGGTCGATTTCGTGTTGCACAACGATTGAATTGTACCCTTTTAATTTAACGCGGTGTTTTTCACCGTTCTTGTCAAAATATTCCACAGTAACGCGTGCATGACGGACAACATAGCCTTCGACAACACGGTCAACAGACAAGCAGCCTTCACCATCAGCAAGCGCAGCATCTTGCACAGAATGTGCTACAACGCGAGGGTTGTACATAACCTCTTGCAAGCTGTAAGCTTCTTCTGGTGGGTTGCCGTCTTTGTCCTCAGGATTTGGCACAAGAACAGCAATAATGCGTTTTGAAATGTCCAATTGTGGAGCGGCTAAACCAACACCACCACGCAAGCCCATTTTTTCAGCCGTTACAGGGTCTTGTGAATTTTTCAAGAATTGTAGCATTTTTTCGCCTAGGATGATTTCCTCGTCAGACAATGGGAAAGTTACGTCTTGCGCAACGGCACGAAGGGTTGGATTTCCCTCACGAATGATATCATCCATATTGATTAAATGACTCGGTTTGACTAATTTTTTAATAGCAGACATAATTCCTCCTCTTTTCATTCTCTAATAACACTATAGCACAAAACAAGGCAAGTAGAAAGCTAAAGGCTTAATTCGTGATTTTGAGGGCGATTAACTGGCTCATATCTTTGATGCGGTAGTAGGGTTTTTCTTTTTCGATAATGCCCAAATCAATCAGCTCATGAATCACGCGCAGCAAATGGCGGTAGCTAACACTAAACGAATCCGCCAGACTCTTTAATTCTAAGGTAAATAAGCCCTTGTCCTCCACCGCTAAAATATGCGTGGCTAAGCGTTCTTTCAAGGTGTAATTTAGGTTGGTCGAAGCACGGATATTTTGGTCGTAAAGCGATTGCGCCAAGCCCTTGCTGAGGTTTAATAGCAAGGTATTATCTGCCAGCAATTCCTCGCGAATGCCCGCCAAGGGAAGTTGGACCACCACCGTGTCCTCAAGTGTAATCACTGATGATACCACAGGCTGATTAGTCAATAACTCAATATCCCCAAGCAAGGTTGGCTTGTCTTTGATGTCTAAAATGTGCTCCTTGCCGTTAAACAAACGACGGACAATTTTGACTTTGCCTTCCACAAAATAAGAAAGAGCCGTCAACTCTTCCCCTTGGTGGCAAATGGCTTCCCCAGCAGGTAGCCTAAAAACGTGTAATTTATCAAAATAGTGTTCTGGAAAAATCGACTTTAACTGGTATTCTTTGGTAAGCGCTTCTAGCGACACGTAACCCTCCTCATGTGACAAAAGTCCTATTTTTATGTGTCAACATTGATTATACTTGTTTTAGCCAAAAAAACAAGTAAGGAGTTGTTATGAAAACCTTTTTAGAGAAATTGAGCTTATTATCTTTATCTCTGATGCTCGTTTCGACCTTCTCAACCTCGACAGCATTACCGCAAATGATTGCGACTTATCAACAACAAGGCTATGCGACAAGCCAAGTTGAGTTTCTTTTTTCGATTACCTCATTTACAATCATGGGCATTTTGATTTTAAATCCTTTTTTAAATCGTGTCTTGTCTGAACGTGTGAGTGTTATCATTGGTTTGCTTTTAATTGCTTTTGGTGGTAGTTTGCCTGTCGTTCGTCAAGATTACAGCCTTGTGGTGGTATCACGTATCTTGTTGGGAATTGGGATTGGCTTGATTAACTCTCGTGCCATTAGTATCATCAGCGAAACCTATGAGGGACACGAACGCGCCCAAATGCTTGGTTTGCGTGGGTCTTTTGAAGTTTTGGGAAGTGCCTTTTTAACAGGAATCGTTGGTTTCTTGGTTCCGATTGATTGGTCTTGGGCTTTTATCATCTACCTATTTGCTTTGCCTATTTTGTTCTTTTACCTTCTTTTTTCTCCCAAAAAACGCACAACGGAAAAAGTGGTTCAAGAACGTTCTTCAGCCAAATTCACCAAAGATGACATTTTCTTTATTGTCGGATTGTCGTTGCTTGCTGGTTTTGTGATTAACATCAATAGTGCCAATAGCCTTCGTATTCCAGTTATTATCGACCAATTGCACCTAGGAAGTCCTAGCCAAGCCAGTATGATTTTAAGTGGTATGATGCTCATGGGGATTTTGTCAGGTTTCCTCTTTAAGAGCTTGTTGTCTTATTTCAACAGACACTTGATTACCGTGTCGCTTATTCCATTTGCCCTTGGTTTGTTTATGCTTGGTTTTGCTCAAAACCTTTGGATCATGCTACTAGGTGCTATGTTATCAGGCTTCTTGTATAGTATCATTGTGACAACCGTCTTTAACGTTGTTTCTAATAAAATGCCTGCTCAGCTCATTGGTGATGCCACAACCTTGATTTTGCTCTTTTGTAACTTTGGAGGAGCCAGTGCGGCCATTACCTTAAACCTCTTTTCAAAAATTAACCCACACCCAGCCTTTGCCTTTATCATTTATGGTGTGATTAGCTTGGTGATTAGTTTGATTTTAGCTTTAAAAGCTTACTTTTCACGCAAAACGGTGTGTGTTAATTCGTAAAAAAAGAGCAGGTATTTTTGAGAGATAGAGAAAAAATCTTTGACAAAATCAGTCATTATCTGCTACAATAATCGGTGTCGTAAGACAAGTAACTTTTTCTTGGTTGTAGGAAACGCCAAACCCTATGACTCGGATGAAGCATTATAAAGGAGAAAAAATATGGCAATCTCAAAAGAGAAAAAAAATGAAATCATCGCTCAATACGCACGTCACGAAGGTGACACAGGTTCAGTTGAAGTTCAAGTAGCTGTTCTTACTTGGGAAATCAACCACCTTAACGAGCACATTAAACAACACAAAAAAGACCACGCTACTTACCGTGGATTGATGAAAAAAATCGGTCACCGTCGTAACCTTTTGGCATACCTTCGCCGTACAGACGTTAACCGTTACCGCGAATTGATCGCATCACTTGGACTTCGTCGCTAATCACAAACGACTGTCCAAAGCCTGTCAAGAGCCTATGCTTTTGGCAGGTTTTTTTCTGTGCTTTTTTAAGAATAAAACATTAAAAGTATATTAGTTTACTTGGGAAAATGTATCCCTTTACAAGACTATAAAAATAAAAATGAAAAAGCTTACAAAAACAGCTTGACATTTTATTTAAAAAACGTTAATATAATTAGTGAAGAATATCACAATAACACAAAGTGTTGGTGATGATTCCTTTTACTTGATGATCGGCTGAACGCCACTTAGACCTCTTGATCAGTTTTAAGTGTTGTCCTGTTTTGACTCTAAGTTACGGAATTATATCGTAAGATTTTTCTTCGATAACAATATTAATTTTTAAGGTATTATAAAGGAGGCTTTTAATGGCTGAAACAAACAATGCAGAAGTAAAGACAAATGAGTTGAGCGCTGAAGAATTGGCACAACAATACACAGGTTCTTTAGTTGAAAAAGCGCTTGAAGCTGAACGTATTTATGCGACTTACTCACAAGAACAAGTTGACAAAATTGTAGCAGCGATGGCACTTGCAGGTTCAGAAGCATCTTTGGAACTTGCAAAAGAAGCACACGAAGAAACTGGTCGTGGTGTTGTTGAAGATAAAGATACCAAAAACCACTTTGCAACTGAGTACGTTTACGAACGTATCAAAAATGAAAAAACAGTTGGTATCATTGGGGAAGACAAGGTTGCAGGTAGCATCCAAATCGCAGCTCCTCTAGGTGTTTTGGCAGGGATTGTTCCAACAACTAACCCAACATCAACAACAATGTTCAAAATTTTGGTGGCTTTGAAAACACGTAACGCTATCGTGTTTGCCTTCCACCCACAAGCTCAAAAATGTTCAGCTCATGCGGCAAAAATTTTATACGATGCAGCCGTTAAAGCAGGGGCTCCTGAAAACATTGTTCAATGGATTGAAACACCATCACTTGCGAACACATCAGCCCTTATCCAAAACAAAAACATTGCGTCAATCTTGGCTACTGGTGGACCTGGTATGGTTAATGCAGCCCTTAAATCAGGAAACCCATCAATGGGTGTAGGTGCAGGTAACGGTGCTGTTTACGTTGATTCAACTGCTGATATTGACCGTGCGGTTGAAGATTTGTTGATGTCTAAACGTTTTGACAATGGTATGATTTGTGCTACTGAAAACTCAGCGGTTGTTGCTGCAGACATCTACGACACATGGATGCAAAAAATGCAAGAAAAAGGGGCATACCTTGTTCCTAAATCAGACTACAAGAAAATTGAAGACTTCGTCTTTAACGCTAACCACGGTGTAAACGGACCAGTTGCCGGAATGCCTGCAACTTGGATTTGTGAAAAAGCAGGTGTGGCTCTTCCAGAAGGCAAAGATGTTCTCTTGTTCGAACTTGACAAAGCTAACATAGGTGAAAAGCTATCATCAGAAAAACTTTCTCCACTTCTTTCAGTTTACAAAGCAGAAACACGCGAAGAAGGTATCGAAATTGTATCAGCTCTTCTTGACTATCAGGGTGCTGGGCACAACGTTGGCATCCAAATCGGTTCTCAAGCAGATCCATTTGTAGCTGTCTATGGAGACGCTGTGAAAGCTTCACGTGTATTGGTTAACCAACCAGACTCAGTTGGTGGTATCGGTGATGTTTACACTGACGCACTTAAAGCTAGCTTGACATTAGGAACAGGATCATGGGGGAAAAATTCATTGTCACACAACCTTTCAACTGGCGATCTCCTCAATATTAAAACGGTTGCTAAACGTCGTAACCGTCCACAATGGATTCGCTTACCAGAAAAAACTTACTATGAAAAGAATGCTATTTCATACTTGCAAGATGAGTATGAGCCAATGAAACGCGCGTTGATCGTTGCTGACCCAGGAATGGTTCAATTTGGTTTCGTTGATACTGTTTATGCCCAATTGGCACTTCGTGATGAAAAAGTAGAAACATCACTTTACGGAACAATCAAACCAGACCCAACACTTGGTCAAACTATTGAAATTGCAAAACAAATGCGCGAATTCAAACCAGATACTGTTATTGCTATCGGTGGTGGATCTGCCATTGACGCTTCTAAAATTGCTCGCTTGATTTACGAAGTATCTCTTGACCGTGGTGCTGAATTCCTTGATAGCTACGATGCGGTGAGCGAATTCTTCCTAGAATTGCAACAAAAATTCATCGATATCCGTAAACGTATCGTGAAATTCAAACACCAAACAGCAACACGTCTATTCTGTATCCCAACAACTTCAGGTACAGGTGCTGAAATCACACCATTTGCTGTTATCACAGATGATTACACTCACGTGAAATACCCACTTGCTGACTATGAATTGGTACCACAAGTTGCCATTGTTGACCCAGAATTCGTTATGACTGTGCCAAAACGTACAGCAGCTTGGTCAGGTCTTGATGCGTTGTCACACGCCCTTGAATCTTACGTATCTGTTATGGCTTCTGACTTCACACGTCCATGGTCACTTGAAGCAATCAAATTGATTATGGAAAACCTTGAAGATGCTTATAACTACGATCCTAAGAACCCAACGCTTCGTGGTGAAAAAGCGAAAGAAAACATGCACTACGCAGCAGCGATTGCAGGTATGGCGTTTGGTAATGCCTTCCTAGGTATCAACCACTCACTTGCTCACAAAACAGGTGGTGAGTTCGGCCTTCCACACGGTCTAGCTATCTCTATCGCAATGCAACACGTTATCCGCTACAACGGGGTAACTGGTAATGTGAAACGCTCTGTTTACCCACGTTACGAAGAGTACCGTGCACAACAAGACTACGCAAACATTGCTCGTTACATCGGTCTAGAAGGTAAAGACGATGCTGAATTGGTAGAAGCACTTTGCCAACGTATTGACCAGTTGATGCGTGCTGTTGATGTTGAGCCATCACTTTCTGCAAACGGCGTAACCAAAGAAGCCTTTGACGCTGCAGTAGATCGTTTGGCAAGCTTGGCTTATGATGACCAATGTACACCAGCTAACCCACGTCAACCATACATCTCAGAATTGAAACAACTTTTGATTGACATGTTCTAATGTCGGTTGTTTAAAGCCGTCTATGAATGAAGCCTCCCATGTTTTTTTGGGAGGCTTTTATGATACAATGGGTAAAGATATGTTAGAAACTGTTTTTAAGAAAGGTTGGTCACAAAAAGATGATTGGGTCATTGATAGTTGGTGCCTTGATTGGTATGATTGCTGGTAGCATTACAAATAGAGGGGAATCCATGGGTTGTATCTACCGCATTTTTGCTGGTTTGGTTGGTTCTTATGTTGGTCAAACCTTATTTGGTTACTGGGGACCTTCTCTAGCAGGCATGGCAATCTTACCTTCGGTTTTAGGGGCTATTATTGTTATTGCTGTTGTGGATTTGTTATTTAGATAAACACTATAAGAGGTTGGGGTAGCGCTATCCTAGCCTCTTTTTGAAAAATTGACGATAAGAGTCTGAAATTTCTGTTTAATTATGATAAAATAATAGGGATACGTAGTTTTATGCAAAGACGAGTTTGTAAGATTGTTGGCTTTTACAGGTTGGTTTTTGTAGAAAACGGGCGTATCAAAATAAAGGTTTTATGAGGAATAATCATGTCAAAACAAACTTTTCAAACGACTTTTGCGGGGAAACCCCTTGTAGTTGAAATTGGACAAGTAGCCAAACAAGCCAACGGTGCCGTTTTGGTACGCTATGGTGAATCAACCGTTCTTAGCGCTGCGGTCATGTCTAAGAAGATGTCTATGGGGGATTTCTTCCCACTTCAAGTTAACTACGAAGAAAAAATGTACGCTGCTGGGAAATTTCCAGGTGGTTTCAACAAACGCGAAGGGCGTCCGACAACAGATGCCACTTTAACGGCCCGCTTGATCGACCGTCCTATTCGTCCTATGTTTGCAGAAGGTTTTCGTAACGAAGTCCAAGTGATTAACACCGTTTTGTCTTACGATGAAAATGCTAGCGCTCCAATGGCAGCCATGTTTGGCAGCTCGCTTGCCTTGTCTATCTCAGACATCCCATTTAATGGCCCAATCGCTGGCGTGCAAGTGGCTTATATCGACGGTGACTTTATCATCAATCCAACAGCCGAACAAAAAGAGCTTTCTCTTCTGGAATTGACTGTTGCAGGGACCAAAGATGCCATCAACATGGTAGAATCAGGCGCCAAAGAATTGTCAGAAGATATCATGTTGGAAGCCCTTCTTAAAGGACACGAAGCTGTACGTGAATTGATTGCCTTCCAAGAAGAAATCGTGGCAGCAGTGGGTAAAGAAAAAGCTGAGGTGGAATTGTTGCAAGTGGACGCTGACTTGCAAGTTGAAATTATCGCTGCCTACAATACTGACTTGCAAAAAGCGGTGCAAGTGGAAGAGAAAAAAGCGCGTGAAGCCGCAACAGAAGCTGTCAAAGAAGAAGTCAGAGCCGTTTATGAAGAACGCTACGCTGAGGATGAAAACTTTGAAACCATCATGCGTGACGTGGCTGAAATCCTTGAACAAATGGAACACGCTGAAGTCCGCCGCTTGATTACCGAAGATAAAATTCGTCCTGACGGTCGTCGTGTGGATGAAATTCGTCCTTTGGATGCTGAAATTGATTTCTTGCCAAAAGTGCATGGTTCAGGGCTTTTCACTCGTGGGCAAACCCAAGCTTTGTCTGTCTTGACCCTTGCTCCAATGGGAGAAACTCAAATTGTAGATGGTCTTGACCCAGAATACAAAAAACGCTTCTTGCACCACTACAATTTCCCACAATATTCGGTGGGTGAAACGGGACGTTATGGGGCTCCAGGCCGTCGTGAAATTGGTCACGGTGCACTTGGCGAACGTGCGCTTGCCCAAGTTCTTCCTAGCTTAGAAGAATTCCCATACGCGATTCGCCTTGTTGCCGAAGTCTTGGAATCAAATGGGTCATCATCACAAGCATCAATTTGTGCGGGAACCTTGGCGCTTATGGCAGGTGGTGTGCCAATCAAAGCTCCTGTTGCAGGGATTGCCATGGGTTTGATTTCTGACGGTAGCAACTACACTATTTTGACGGACATTCAAGGTCTTGAGGACCACTTTGGTGACATGGACTTTAAAGTGGCGGGAACTCGCGAAGGGATTACTGCCCTTCAAATGGATATCAAGATTGAAGGCATTACCCCACAAATCTTGCAAGAGGCCCTTGCTCAAGCGAAAAAAGCGCGCTTTGAAATCCTTGACTTGATTGAGGCAACCATTCCAGAACCACGTGCTCAATTAGCACCAACTGCACCAAAAATTGATACCATTAAGATTGATGTGGATAAAATCAAGGTGGTTATCGGTAAAGGTGGCGAAACTATTGATAAAATCATCGAAGAAACGGGTGTTAAGATTGACATTGACGAAGATGGAAATGTATCGATCTTCTCTTCAGACCAAGCAGCTATTGACCGTGCCAAAGAGATTATTGCTGGTTTGGTGCGTGAAGCCAAGGTCGGTGAAGTTTACCGTGGCAAGGTGGTTCGTATTGAAAAATTCGGCGCCTTTGTCAACCTCTTTGACAAGACAGATGCCCTTGTTCACATTTCAGAAATCTCATGGACTCGCACGGCAAATGTGGCAGATGTCCTAGAAGTCGGTGAAGAAGTTGACGTCAAAGTCATCAAAGTTGACGACAAAGGACGTGTGGATGCTTCGATGAAAGCCCTCTTGCCACGCCCAAAACGTGTTGAGCGTACACCAAAAGAAACAGACTAAAAAAGAAGGAATAGTGGCTTTATCCATGCTCTCTGACAAAGAGGTCGTGGATAATCCATTTTGGATAGAAATATGACAAATCAAAATGAACTGGACTTGCGTTTGCGTGCTTTTGTCAACGCACCAGATAACTTTTTAGATAGCGTTGCTTTAGTCAATGCTTTACACAATATTCCAGTATTGGCGAGCAAAGAGCCTTATGCCGTTGAGGTAGAAGGGCAAAAAGTCACTCCAGTCTTTACAGATCAAGAGGATCTAGAAATTTTTAAACAAGACCAAGCCAGTGCTAGAGAACAAGAGTGGGTGGAACGCCTAGCCATTGACATTTTAAGAGAAGTAATTGAAAAAGGCTTGTACGGTATTGTCTTTAACTTGAAAAAATCAGGTGATTTTGGCAATTCAACCATTTTCAAGAGCAGCGAATTCATTCAATTTTTAAATGCTTACACCACGATTTTAAACAAGCTCATGGGGGATGACAATCTCGCTGCGGATGTGCTTGATAAGTTCTATCTGGTGCCAGCTTTTGTGCATCCACGTGATGACGAAAGCTTTGACCGTATGTTCCCAACCATGTCAACACCTGACGGGGAAAGCTACGTGCCTGCCTTTTCAAACCTGCAAAGTTTTGCAAAATGGTATAACCACGATGAGTTTGGTTTGCCTTTCCGTAAAGCACAGGGCAGCATTTTGGTTTGGAATTTAGCGGAAATTTACCAGCCAGGACATGGTGAAAACGATATTGACGAAACGGTTGGTGTGGTGATCAATCCGTTTGACGAACAACAAATTTTAGTGAATTGGTCAGAAATTGATGAGTAAAGGAGAGTGTCTATGGGTTGGTGGAAAGAAACAATTGAAATCGTTAAGAAGAATGATCCAGCAGCTCGTAACTCTCTGGAAATTATCTTAACGTATCCTGGTATAAAAGCTTTAGCGGCCCATCGCTTATCCCATTTTTTGTGGCAACACGGCTTTAAATTGTTGGCGCGGATGCACAGTCAGTTTTGGCGTTTTTGGACGCAAATTGAAATTCATCCTGGTGCTGAAATTGCTGAGGGCGTTTTTATTGACCATGGTTCAGGGCTTGTCGTTGGGGAAACGGCCATTGTTGAAAAAGGTGTTATGCTGTACCATGGTGTTACCCTTGGTGGTACGGGAAAAGACGTTGGTAAACGCCACCCAACCGTGCGTGAGGGAGCCCTAGTGTCCGCCCACGCCCAAGTGATTGGTCCTATAGAAATCGGAAAAAATGCGAAAGTCGGTGCGGCTGCTGTTGTGGTTTCAGATGTGCCAGCAGATGTGACCGTTGTTGGGGTGCCAGCAAAAGTGGTGCGTGTTCACGGGAAAAAAGACGAAACGATTATTCACGATATGGAAGAAAATCGCGAATACTACACGTCTAAGTTGGAAGAAGCCCGTTATCAAAGCTTGCATTCGTCAAAACTTTAGACCAAACGACAAGTGGGAGAAAAAAGATGACAATTAAGATTTATGATACAATGACTCGAAGTTTGCGTGAATTTGTGCCCATAACCGAAAATACGGTTAATATGTACGTCTGCGGACCAACGGTTTACAATTACATTCACATTGGAAATGCACGTAGCGTGGTGGCTTTTGATACTATTCGCCGCTATTTTGAATACCGTGGCTACAAGGTCAACTACATTTCTAATTTCACGGATGTGGATGATAAAATCATCAAAGGTGCGGCTGAAGCTGGTATGGATACCAAGGCTTTTTCAGACAAATTCATCGCTGCTTTCTTGGAAGATGTGAAACAACTAGGCGTCAAGCCTGCTACTAAAAATCCACGTGTTATTGATTACATGGACGAGATTATTGATTTTGTCAGTGTTTTGATAGATAAGGGATTTGCCTATGAGGTTGGTGGCGACGTGTATTTCCGTGTAGCCAAAAGCCATAATTATGCTAAACTGGCCAACAAAACCCTAGCTGATTTGGAAGTGGGGGCCAGTGGTCGTGTGGACGGCGAAGGCGATATTAAGGAAAATCCGTTGGATTTTGCGCTTTGGAAGGCAGCCAAACCTGGCGACGTGTCTTGGCAAAGTCCTTGGGGTGAGGGGCGTCCTGGTTGGCATATTGAATGCTCGGTTATGGCGACAACCCTTCTTGGCGATACCATTGATATTCATGGTGGGGGAGCCGATTTGGAATTTCCGCACCATACCAATGAAATTGCCCAATCAGAAGCCAAGACTGGCAAGACCTTTGCAAACTACTGGATGCACAACGGTTTTGTCAATGTGGACAATGAAAAAATGTCAAAATCGCTGGGTAATTTTGTGACAGTCCACGATATGTTGAAAACAGTGGACGGGCAAGTGTTGCGTTTCTTCCTTGCCACCCAACAATACCGCAAACCTATCAATTTCACAGAAAAAGCCGTGCATGACGCTTCTGTCAATTTGAAATATTTGAAAAATACGTATACCTTGCCTCTAGGTCAAGCAGTTGATTCAGCTGAATTGGCGGCTTTCAAGGCTGATTTTGAAGCGGCTATGGACGATGATTTCAACACCGCAAATGGTATCACTGTTGTCTTTGACATGGCAAAATGGATTAACTCAGGCAATTATGACCAAGCGGTTAAGGATACTTTTGCGGCTATGCTGGCTGTCTTTGGTATTGTCTTTGAAGAAGAAGTCTTGGATGCGGATATCGAAGCCTTGATTGAAAAACGCCAAGAAGCGCGTGCCAACAGAGATTTTGCGACTGCCGATGCCATTCGTGACCAATTGGCCGCACAAGGTATCAAACTGCTAGATACCAAAGATGGGGTGAGGTGGACACGTGACTAAGGTAGATGTCAATCTCATCAACGGTATTGCCCTAGCTTTTGAAGGCGATGCGGTTTATTCCATGTACATTCGCAAGCACTTGATTTTTCAAGGCTTAACCAAACCCAATCAATTGCACCGCAAGGCAACTAAGTACGTGTCTGCCAAAGCCCAAGCTTACCTTATCAATCTGATGCTAGAAGCGCAGCTATTGACCGAAAAAGAAGAAGATATCTACAAACGCGGTCGCAACACCAACAGTCACACCAAGGCAAAAAATGCGGACGTTGTGACTTATCGGATGTCAACAGGTTTTGAAGCCGTGATGGGCTATCTGCACATGACAGACCAAATTGAGCGTCTGGAAGAGCTCGTTGATTGGTGCATTCAAACAATTGAAAACGAGAATTGAGATAAAAGATTAGTCTTGGTCAGTCAAAGCGAGGCTAATCTTTCTTTGTGTCTTTTGACTAATGAGGTGACGATGAAAAATCGGGTGTTATCAGAATTTACAGACCAAAAAATCAAGACCGTTATGCTGGACTTGTTGCTAGAAAAGCCCTACTCCAAAATCAGAATAACGGATATCACAACTCTGGCCAATATCAATCGAACAACTTTTTGTTTGTTTTACCAGTCAAAAGAGGAGTTGGTTCA
Organism: Streptococcus sp. UBA632; assembly: GCF_002300045.1. Classification (NCBI taxonomy): domain Bacteria; kingdom Bacillati; phylum Bacillota; class Bacilli; order Lactobacillales; family Streptococcaceae; genus Streptococcus; species Streptococcus sp. UBA632. The sequence continues at coordinate 62,839 of NZ_DBPA01000017.1, forward strand.
GTGCATTTGCGAGGACTACCTCACTCAGTATGGGCAGGAACTGAAAGAATCCTTGGAAACGGGAAATTTAGATTTGACACTTGTGGTGCGTTATTTTGACAATTTACCCAAGCAAAAAGACTTGCTCAAAGTGATTTTTCGCTGGATTTGCCCAAATACCATCCTGACAGGGAAATGCAAGCCACGATTGAAAAGGTTATTTTGGATATTTTTTCGCACAAGTACCCTCATGTGCCACAGTATCGGCTTCATTAGTTTGCGACCTTATTTGCGGCAAACACCTTAGCCACGATTAAATGGCAATTGACCAAGCCTGATGAATGTTCGGTTGAAGAAGTAGCTGCTATGATTCAGCTTGCCATGACCAGCGGTTTGGAAAGTATTTTACTCGACAAATAATGATTTTTGTCTTTGACTTTGTAAATTGATGCGATAGACTGCTAAAAAACGAAGGAAAAGGAGTCACATTATGGTTAAACTTGTCTTTATCGTTGGATCACTACGTAAAGGATCGTTTAATGAACAATTAGCGAAAAAAGTAGAAAGTCTATTGCCAAAACACGTGGACGTTTCATATCTTAGTGTTGATTTACCTTTAATGAACCAAGATTTAGAAACCCCAGTCTTACCAGAAATCCAATCTATTCGCGATCAAGTGATGGCAGCAGATGCCCTTTGGATTTTCACGCCAGCTTATAACCATGCTATTCCAGGAAGCTTGAAAAATGCTTTGGATTGGTTGAGCCGTTCTTTGGATTTGTCTGACTTGCGTGGACCATCGGCCTTGCAAGATAAATTTGTCACAGCTTCTTGTGTGGCTAACGGACAATCTCCAGAAGATGTCTTTGAACAACTCATCCCTTTGTTGAATTGGCTTAGAACACGCGTGGTGGAACCTTTCACAGGTGTTCCAATTAACCCAGAAGCTTGGGGAGATAACAAACTCGTTGTTTCTGATGATGTTGTAAACCAATTAGAAACCCAAATCAAAAACCTTCTTGCTGCGATATCAGCAGATGACAAGTAAGCTACTAAATAAACTGAGCCAGTTCTCGTATGAGGACTGGCTTTCGTGTTATAATAGTCCTATGAAGAAAAAAGAACTTAATGACATGACTGATATTGTTTATGGTGTGCACGCTGTTACAGAAAGCTTGGCCGCCAATACTGGAAATAAACTCTACATTCAAGATGACTTGCACGGCAAAAACGTAGAAAGCATGAAACAATTGGCTGCCGACAAGAAAGTGTCTATTTCATGGGTGCCTAAAAAAACTTTGAATGACATGACTAACCACGCCGTTCACCAAGGCTTTGTCTTGCGAGTATCCGCTTTTTCTTATGCTGATTTGGATGCCATTTTAGATAAAGCCAATCAAGAGGATAATCCTCTTATCTTGATTTTGGACGGTTTAAATGATCCTCATAATTTTGGGTCTATTTTGCGAACGGCTGACGCAACCAATGTGGCAGGGGTGATTATCCCCAAACACCGTGCGGTCGGAGTGACGCCTGTTGTGGCTAAAACGTCAACAGGTGCTGTGGAACATGTTCCTGTTGCCCGCGTGACCAACCTCAGCCAAACCCTAGACAAACTAAAAGAGCAAGGTTTTTGGGTGTTTGGAACGGACATGAACGGCACCCCTAGCCATAAGTGGAATACCGCAGGGAAATTAGCCTTGATTATTGGTAACGAAGGAAAAGGCATTTCACCAAATATCAAAAAGCAAGTCGATGAAATGATAACCATTCCTATGAACGGACACGTTCAGAGCCTAAACGCCAGCGTAGCAGCTGCGATTTTGATGTACGAGGTTTTCCGTCATAAATTAGGCTAAACCCTCAAAAACCTCTAGGAAGGAAACAAAGTGAAGCAAAAAATCCTTTTGGTTGATGGTTACAATATGATTGCTTTTTGGCAAGAAACACGTCAATTATTCAAAAAGAATCAGCTTGATGCTGCCAGAACGCTCTTGTTACGCAGGCTTAACAACTATGCCCATTTTGAGCATATTGATATTATTTGCGTGTTTGATGCCCAATACGTCCCTGGTGTTCGCCAACGTTATGACCAGTACAAAATCCAAGTGATTTTTACAGAAGAAGATGAAACGGCTGACGCTTATATTGAACGCACCGCAGCAGAATTAAACACACCACGTCATTTGGTGGAAGTAGCAACCAGCGACTTAAATGAGCAGTGGACGATTTTCTCACAAGGTGCCTTGCGCGTGTCGGCGCGTGAGTTGGAGCAGCGGGTTGCCGAGATCGGCTCTAATTTGAGGAAAATGTCACGGCAGATTGATTTGTCAACGCCTAAACTTCGCCCTTGGAATGATAGCCAATTAGACCAGCTCAAGCAATTTTTGAATGATTTGTCCTAAGTTTTTGCTGCCCTTTCAAAAGTTATAGCTAGCCATAAGTATTTTGTATAACTGCTAGGTCCCTTTTGGTTTGACAAACGTGATATAATGTAGGGCATTAAGGGAGTGAGTTTTATGCAGTTAACTTATGCCGTATTAGGAAGTGGCTCTATGGGTTTGCGTTTTGGGTTGTTGCTTAAAGAGCATCTTGGAGCGCAGGTGGATTTTATTGACACTTGGGAAGAGCATATAAAGACCGTGACAGAGCAAGGTGGGGTCTACCAATCTCGCGATGGCAAAGACAGGCACTTGGTGCCGATACCCCTTCAGCGACCTGAAGAGTATAAAGGTAAACCTGATGTTTTGCTGGTTTTTGATAAGCAAATGCACTTAGCAACCTTGCTCGAGCGTAGCCAACATATTTTCCGTGAAGAACAGCACGTTTTCACAGGAATGAATGGTGTGGGACACATTGAAGCCTTGAATCGTTATTTTGTACCAGAAAAAGTCTTGGCAGGAACTTGTTTGATTGGAACAGTCTTAAAAGGGGCGGGTGATGTTGACTTCATCGGAAAAGCAGGATCGGGTTCGGTGAATCTAGCTGCCCAATCAGGCAATCTTGATGCTGTCCAAAAACAGATTGTTGCTGATTTTGAAACTTCCAATTTGACCCCTCATCCCACGGATAACTTTTTAGGGACACTTTACACCAAAGTAGTCTTTAATTCAGTCATCAATACGATTTGTACGCTATTTGAAATTCGGATGGGGCAGTTTATTGATTACGAAGGGGCTGAAAAGCTAGGTCGTCAGCTGATTGACGAAGCTTACGATGTTGCTGATTTAGCGGGCATAAAACCCTTGGGCAGTCGTGACGAAGAATGGCAAACCATCCATTATGTAAGCAAGGTGACAAGCCCACTGCATTACCCATCCATGTATCAAGACATGAGTAAAGGGCGCCAAACAGAAGTGGATTATATCAATGGCTACATTTATGATTTAGGGCAAAAATACGGCTATCAAGCTAAAACACATGATTTTCTAAGACACTTGGTTCATTTAGCGGAAAATACCCGAAAATACCGTTAAATCAAGCTATCAAGAAATACAAAACATAAAAAAAGATAGTAGGTAATGCTTGACTAACTACTATCTTTTCTGTTATTATAATAGATGGTATTGTTTACCCCATTTGTAAGGCCCCGGAACCTTTCAAATAACTCGTGGATTCGGAACACCCACACTTTGTAAACAAAAACGAATTCGTATAGGAGAACTCATGAACAAAACAACATTCATGGCTAAACCAGGCCAAGTTGAACGTAAATGGTACGTTGTTGACGCAACAGATGTACCTCTTGGACGTCTTTCTGCAGTAGTTGCTAGCGTACTTCGCGGAAAAAACAAACCAACATTTACACCACACACTGATACAGGTGACTTTGTGATTGTTATCAATGCTGAAAAAGTTAAATTAACTGGAAAAAAAGCAACTGATAAAATCTACTACACTCACTCAATGTACCCAGGTGGATTGAAACAAATCTCAGCAGGTGAACTTCGCTCTAAAAACGCTGTTCGCTTGATTGAAAAATCAGTTAAAGGCATGCTTCCACACAACACTCTTGGACGTGCACAAGGTATGAAATTGAAAGTCTTCGTTGGTAACGAGCATACACATGCTGCACAAAAACCAGAAGTACTTGATATCAAAGGACTTATCTAAGAGAGAAAGGAGCATCTATTAAATGGCACAAGCACAATACACAGGTACTGGTCGTCGTAAAAACGCTGTTGCACGCGTACGTTTAGTTCCAGGTACTGGTAAAATCACAGTTAACAAAAAAGATGTAGAAGAATACATCCCACATGCTGACCTTCGTCTTGTTATCAACCAACCATTTGCAGTAACATCAACTGAAGGTTCATACGACGTTTTCGTTAACGTTGTAGGTGGTGGTTACGCAGGTCAATCAGGCGCTATCCGTCATGGTATTGCACGCGCTCTTCTTCAAGTTGACCCAGATTTCCGTTCTTCACTTAAACGTGCAGGTCTTCTTACACGTGACGCACGTATGGTTGAACGTAAAAAACCAGGTCT